>NZ_DDLD01000119.1:104341-112269 GCF_002339435.1 Acinetobacter sp. UBA2581
AGCTGCCGCCTCTGCTTTGGCTTTTGCATCGGTATCAGCTTTACGTTTCGCATCTGCCTCTGCTTTGGCTTTCGCAGCGTCATCGGCTTTTTGTTTGGCGGCTAAATCAGCCTTTTTCTGCGCTTCAAGTTTGGCTTTTTGCGCAGCATCGGCTTTACGCTGTGCTTCTACTTCGGCCTTACGCGTTGCTTCAGCTTCGGCTTTAGATTTTTGTGCAGCCTCTGCTTTGGCTTTGGCAGCAGCCTGTTTTGCTTGTTCAGCGGCTTCAGCACGTTTTGCAGCTTCGGCTGCTTGCTGGGCGGCTTTAGCTTGAGCAAGCTCTGCTGCTTTTGCTTCTTGCTGAGCTTTTTGAATATCGATCTGTGGGGGTGCTGGTGCAGGCTGCGGTGCCGGAGGTGTCGGTGCAGCTGCTGTTGGCACTACAGGCGCAGGCTCTACACTCGGTTCAGCAGTTTGGGTAATTTCTTCTGCAATATTTTCATGTGCAGTTTCTTCAAACTCAGTTTCTTCACGAGTCACCGGCTTCAGGTCTTCAGGTTTAATTAAGACCGTTTTAATCTGTTTTGGCGGTTCAGGGGGATTACTCATGCCCAGATAAAGTAAGCCCACCAAAGCCACTGCATGGATGCCTAAGGTGAATCCAAGTGCGATGGCTTTTTTCTGAAATGGTGGCTTTTTATAGTCTTTCATACTTTATTCTAATGGCTTGGTCAGTAAACCGACTTGAGAAAGGCCAGCATCCTGCAGGCTTGACATTAAGGCCATCACATCGCCATAAGGGCGGGTGGTATGACCATTGATCACGACATTGAGGACCTTGTTTTCACTTTCCGCAGTGCTTTGCGCTTCTATCAAAGTCTGCGTCAAAGCCTCTAGGGTGACAGGACCTGTGGTCTGATTTTTATATTCCAGAAAATAAGTACCATCTTCTTTTAAAGTGACGATCGTAGGCGCATCTTTGGATTCGATCGGTAAGCCATTGGCCTGCGGCAAATCGACCTTGATGCCACTGGTAATCATTGGGGCAGTCACCATGAAAATGACCAGAAGTACCAGCATCACATCGATGTAGGGCACCACATTCATGTCACTTTTCAGTGGCTTTTTAATACGCTGAAAGCGTCCTGAACCTTGAATCGCCATTAGTCTTTGTCCTGAGTTATGCCCACGGACTGACGTTGTAGCAGTGCCACCATTTCTTCGGCAAACAGGGCACGATCAGAGTAAACGGTTTCACCTTTGGCCGTGAAATGGTTAAAGGCCAACACCGCTGGAATAGCTGCGAACAGGCCAATGGCAGTTGCAATCAGGGCTTCAGCAATACCAGGTGCAACCGTCGCCAGCGTCACCTGATCGACATCTGCCAGGCCAATAAAAGCGTTCATGATGCCCCAGACGGTACCGAACAGACCAACATAAGGTGCAACCGAACCAATACTGGCCAAAGCACCGAGTCCTTGCTCCAGATGACCTTGATCACGGCTCAGGCCGACACGCAGAATACGCTCTGTTCCTTCAATGGACTGGGCAGTTGGCGCATGGCGTTTTTTCAGTTTCAGGAACTCGCCCAGACCCTGATAGAAAATATCTTCAAGGCCAGTGCGTTTAGAATTGAGTTGTGCATTGTTATAGAGGGTATTCAGCTCAGCACCAGACCAGAAGATTTTCTGGAAATGTTCATCATCGGCCTGGGCTTTTTTATAACTCATATAGAGCCTGGCAATCAGATACCAGCTATATATTGAGGCTAACAGAAGAGAAAGCATCACCAGTTGTACGACAGGGCTTGCTTGTAAAATAAGATCTGAAACTTGAAGAGATGATTCTAACTGAGTCGCCATAGTTGTTACGTGTGCCAATAAATTTTTTAGTCTTGTTCCAATTCTTTTTGAATTAGTTCGCGGATTTCATCCGGGAGTCGACGTGGTCGCATCTCTGCACTGATACATGCCAACTCGACCTCACCAGATGCAAGCATGATTTCACCACAATAAATATTTTGTTGCAATACAAATGATGAAGCTTTACATGAAATGACACGTGCAGTCACGGTAATCAGGTCATCCATGAGGATTGGACGCATATATTTGACATTAATTTTGTGCACAACAAAGTTGTAGTCGGACTGATGCCAGTAGTGACTCACTCCAGAAGCACGTAACCATTCAGTACGGGTACGTTCCATATAGCGAATATGGTTAGCGTGGTAGACAATGCCACCCGCATCAGTATCTTCAATATAGACGCGGATATTGAATTCAAAGTGATTCGCCATAGTTTTGTTCCATGCAGATTTTACGAAATTATTGCTTGTTTTTAGAGGCTGGAGCAGGCTTAGAATTTGCCTTATTCATTCCAAAAGTCAAGCAATTTAGCGCGTCAAAGTTTAGCACTGTGAGCTTTGAGACCAATGGCACAAGGTGTCAAATCTGGTTGGAGTAGGGGCTAAGCCGGTACGGAACGGCCAATTGCTTATTAATACGGCGAAGTAAAAGCATGAATGAGACCAGTCACTCATGCTTGAGGAACTAAGAATCAGCTTTTGTTATTTTGTTTCCAGCTTGCTTGTACCTGATCAGCCACTTTCGGATAATCCAGAATAAAGCGGACATGACTTTCTACGCCGGTTTTTAAAGTCGCATCATCGACTATAAAATTCGGGTTATGGTTCGGTGCTGCTTTGGCTGGATCCTGATCTGCTGGCGTTGCACCTACGAACACAAAGAGCGATGGCATCAGCTTGCCATAATAAGCAAAGTCTTCACTGGCACTAGCATTGTTATCAAGCAGATGCAGTTTATCTTCACCATTCACTTTAGCCAGAGTCGGACGCATCAACTGGGTCAAGGTTTTATCATTGGTGGTAACAGGTGCATAGGGTGCAATTTCTACTTTGACTTTTACATCATTGGCTGCGGCATTGTGTTCTAGCATTTTCGGCAAGTCTTTTAAAATACCTTGACGGACATCTTCACTATTAGAACGAATCGTACCGACCATATTCACCTGATTAGGAATTACGTTTCCTGTGGTACCCCCCTGAATACTTCCAATACTGACCACGCCCATGCCTTTGGTTAAATCAGCTTTACGACTTACCAGACTTTGTAAATTATTAATCATCTGTGCAGAAGCATAGATGGGATCACGACCTGCCCAAGGCATTGAACCATGTACCTGATGGCCATCTACCTGAATACGTAAATGATCCGCGCTATTGAGAATCGCACCATCTTTATAGAAAATATTGCCGCTTGGCATACCCGCCATCACATGCATTCCAAAAATGACTTCAGGCTGGGGATTCTTGAGTGCACCATCGGCAAGCATTTTACGTGAGCCGATCTGATCGCCCTGGCTAAAGTTATCAATATCTGCACCGCCTTCTTCAGCAGGCTGGAATACAAATACCACGGTTCCGGCAATCTTATCTTTATTGGCAGCGAGCACTTTGGCGGCACCTAGTAGCATTGCAGTATGCGTATCATGACCGCAGGCATGCATCACATAAGTTTCCTTACCTTGATAAATGCCTTTCTGCTTGCTGGCAAAAGGTACGGCTGCCGTTTCTTGAATCGGCAAGGCATCCATATCTGCACGTAATGCCATGACTGGGCCAGGTTTTGAACCTTTTAGAACGCCGATCACACCTGTTTTGGCATAACCTTTACGTACTTCAATGCCATAGGACTTTAATTCTTTTTGTACTAATTCCGAGGTTTTAAATTCCATATTGCCCAGTTCAGGATATTGGTGAATATGCTGGCGCAGTTTGATGGTATGCGCTTCGGCTGCTTTAACTGAATCATCTACCCAATCTGCTAAAGCTAGTTGACTACAGAATAGAAGAGGGAGACAAAGTGAAAGCGTCTTATGCATGTTCATATCAGGGAGAACCTTAAAAATCTGAATAGAGTTAAAGTGATGCCTGAGCATTACATAATGCACTACATTTGACCAAAACCCTCTGAGTATGGGTTTCATACCTTTTTGGTATATTCATTTTTAGGACTTGCTGATAAAGGGAATTTTACAGAGGTAGATATTGTAAAATTATGTAATTATAAAAATCTAATGGTCTATTTTATTTAAAAATTCAAACTAATAGGGAATTGTTGAAGGGAATTTATATCTGATTTAAAAAACTCTCATTATGTAAGTTTCAACTATTTCTCTAAGTTAAATACTATCTTGGCATTAAAGTTGCTTTGATTATTTCATAATTATTATTGATAGAATTTTAAAAGAAATAGCCTAAGTATTTGTTTGAAGGGCAATAATTATATAACTAAATAAACTACTTAATAATAAAGATTTGAGTTTGTGCTTTTGGAGCTAATTGATTGCAGTAGTCAATTAGCTCTTTTTCTTTATGATAAAAAATGGCTAAGCCAAAAGAATTTTATCTTTACTTTGGCTCAGGCGGCGTCATGCCAAATTGTAAATAAGCCATATTGGTCGCAATACGACCGCGCGCAGTACGCATCACATAACCTTGCTGAATCAGATAAGGCTCAATCACATCTTCCAGAGTACCTGAATCTTCTGCCATTGCTGCTGCCAAAGCTTCTACACCCGCCGGGCCACCATCAAAGCGTTCTAGCAACATCGACAGGTAACGACGGTCAAGCGTATCTAAACCATCTTTATCCACGTTCAACATATCTAATGCACGTTGAGCCATTTCCTGAGTGACTTCACCTGTGCCTTTGACTTGAGCATAGTCACGTACACGACGTAATAAACGATTGGCAATACGCGGTGTACCACGTGAACGACGTGCAATTTCTTTTGCGCCATCTTCGGTCATTGGCACATCCATCAGACTCGCAGAACGTTTCACGATATGGGTCAGATCATCAACCGAATAGAATTCCAGACGCTGCACAATCCCGAAACGGTCGCGTAGTGGAGAGGTGAGTAGACCAGCACGTGTGGTTGCAGCGACCAAAGTAAATGGTGGTAAGTCCAATTTAATCGAACGGGCAGCAGGACCTTCACCAATCATGATATCCAGCTGGTAGTCTTCCATTGCTGGATAAAGGATTTCTTCAATCACGGGTGACAGACGGTGAATCTCGTCAATAAACAGGACATCGCCTTCTTCCAGGTTCGTTAGCATCGCGGCTAAGTCACCGGCACGTTCCAGTACCGGGCCAGAAGTTGACTTGAGATTGCCACCCATTTCACGGGCAATAATATTCGCTAATGTCGTTTTACCCAGACCCGGAGGTCCAAAGATCAGGGTATGATCGAGAGCTTCAGCACGGCCACGAGCTGCACCAATAAAGATTTCCATTTGCTCACGTACCACAGGTTGACCGATATAGTCATCGAGGGAAGTTGGGCGGATGGCACGATCAAAATGATCTTCGGGTTTTTCAGAACCACTGATGAGACGGTCTTGCATATCTTTTGAGTCAATCTCTATGGTTTATTTGAGGTGAATAAAGTCATAGCCTCAAAATGCATTAAAAATTCAGATGCCATTGTGTAGGCGTTGTCTTACTTTTGAAAGATCAAAAGTAACAAAAATCTTTTTGTTGAGTTGAAGGTACGTCCTGTACCCCAACTCAACTGGCGACATCCATGTCGCGAGTAATTTATATAAATAGGAGAATAAACAGTCTTATTTAAAGTAAAGTCATTTTCCTATTATCTATTCATCGACTTTAATGCAGCACGGATGATGTCGCTGGCTTCGGTAAATTCACCTTTAGCTGCATTCACCAGTTTTTGCGCTTCAGCCGGTTTATAACCGAGAGACTGTAATGCAGCTTCCGCTTCAGCCATGGCTGAATTGCCCATAAACTGAATTTGTGGAGCTGTCGAATTGCTTGGAGCAGTGCCCGCAGACATGGCTTTAAAGCGGTCGCGCAGTTCAATCATCAAACGTTCAGCCGTTTTTTTGCCGACTCCAGGCACTTTGACCAAGGTATTTACATCTTCATTTTCAACAGTATGGATCAGCATCTCAACACTTAAAGTTGAAAGAATGCCAAGTGCCATTTTCGGGCCAACGCCGTTCACTTTTAATAAAGTGCGGAAAATGGTTTTTTCCTGAGCATTTAAAAAACCATACAGTAATTGTGCATCTTCACGTACGGCCAGATGTGTCCACAGGGTAATTTTCTGGCCTTTTTGCAACTGGCAAAAAGTGGTGAGCGGCATATCAATTTCATAACCTACACCATTCACATTTAATAATACAGTCGGTGCTTCCAGCGCCAGCACTTCACCAATCAGGCATCCAATCATCTTTTATCATTACTCAATTCAGTTTTGCAGCATAGTAATCAGCATTTTCAGGAAAGGCAAAATCTCCTTCTGCAAAACAGGTGATTTTGCTGCAATAAGCATCTAATCCAGCAAGATGTTTTATAACAATCCGGCTTTATTGCCTTGCAATTCCTGTGACAGGTTATAAGCCTGATGATCCGAAAATTTCGAGATAATATCCAGCACCTGCATGATATTGTCATAATGGCTGTCTTTAAAATTCGCCCCTGAACGTTGCAAAATCGACATTAAACGCTGTTCTTTAAAACTCAGGTTTTTATGCGGTGTGGTCAGAGGAATAAAAGCATCCAGAATATTTTGCAGACTTTGATGGGCAATGATTTCTAAGCCTGCTTTCTGTGGATGTTCAAAAATCTTGTCACGTGCCAGTTCTTTGGCGCGATTAATACCGCTTTCAATATCTGATGAACAATACTGCAATAAAGTGCCTTGTAACTGGCCAGATAGAATCTGGTCATGGTGACGTGCAAAAGCAGTGGTCACTTCATTCACCAGACGTTTCATCACACGGCCACGCAGTGCAGCAATTTTCTGTTGCCAGGTCGTGTCAGGCATGCCGATTTCAGAAGGCGTGCCATAATCTCCGAGCAGATTTAAAAATACCGGTTCCACTTCAGCATAGCTGAGTATGTTCAGGCTAATGCCATCTTCAAGATCAATCAGGGCATAGCAGATATCATCGGCTGCTTCGAGTAGATAGGTCAGTGGATGACGACAATATCGATACTCGCCGAGCTGGATTAGTCCAAGCTCTTCCGCGATCTGCTTTAAAATCTCTTTTTCTGCCTGATAACAGCCAAACTTGGCACGGCTACTGGCAGGCAAATCTACCTGCGATGCCATGGTTTTTGACAGCCACGGATATTTTAAATAAGCACCTAAAGTGGCATAGGTCAGGCGCATGCCACCATCATTTGGATGATAGTCAATTTTGGTAAGCAGGCGCAGGCCTTGGGCGTTACCTTCAAACTGACGTACATCTGCTTCCTGTTCAGGGCTTAAATCTTTTAAGAAGTCAGTATGTGATACATCATCAAACCATTCCCGGATCGCATATTCACCGGCATGGCCAAAAGGCGGGTTACCAATATCATGCGCCAAACAGGCAGCTTGAATGATGGCACCTACATCAGCGGGTGACACCCAGGGTGGAAGCTGATCTTTAATTTTCTCTGCGGCCAGCATCCCTAGCGAGCGGCCAATACAGGAGACTTCCAGTGAATGCGTCAGGCGCGTATGAATACCATCGTGCTGAGTTAAAGGATGCACCTGGGTTTTACGGTTGAGCTGCCGGAAGCTCTGGGAAAAAATAATACGGTCATAATCTTTGTGGAACGGGCTACGTGCCAGTTCAGTGCTCTGCTTTTTACTACCAATCCGAACTGTCGAAAGCAGTTCCAACCAACGCATTTGAGTCATTTATCATTATTCAGTTCTCTACTTTCTGCATCATGCCAAAAAAGAGCGTAAAGCACTAGGGCAGTGCGACATGAATTGTCTTGCTGCATATGGTTATTTCAGTCAGCTGGAAAAGACTGAGATTAAAAATCGAAATCATCAAATGAACAATAAAAAGCAGGCTCAATGGCCTGCTTTTTGTTTAAGGCGAAGTGTCCCGTCCTGAAATA
>NZ_DDLD01000071.1:0-14344 GCF_002339435.1 Acinetobacter sp. UBA2581
AAATTGTGGGACAGCAATGGCTTTCGGGCTGCTTTTTTATGACTGAAATTTAAATCTTCATTAAGTGCTTGGTCGGGCCGTGCTAGCTGATATTTTCTGTATTGTTTAAAATCAGCACACCTAAGAATAAGAAATAAAATACCATGTCCAAAGCATTGATCACTATTGGCGCGAAAACCAGCCATGGCGGTATGGTCTCTGAATGTGAGAGCTCTTTTTTAATTAATGGTATGGCAGTGCATCTGAATGGCATGAAGCATTACTGTCCCAAGTGTCAAACTACGGTTACTGCAATTGCTAGTGATTTATCTACAATAGTCAAAGGTAGGGCTGTAATCATTGCTGGAGATAAAGCCAGTTGTGGAGCCACTTATTTACCGATGCAAAATCTGGCTATTTCTAAAAAATAATGGACCATATGTCGATCTAGACTGAAAGTGACTTTAAAGGTCATAGATTGGTGAATTCGATCCTGTGGAATTTCATATTTTAATATTAAGCTTCTATTAGGCTTTATAAAGAAATGATCAAAGAAAATAATGAAACAGGTTTTGCATTTTACTCATGCTAATGGCATTCCATCGGCAAGCTATCGGAAGTTTTTAAATTATTTTCAGGATGAATATCAGGTCAAGGCGATTCCGCTGATCGGGATGAATCCAGCCTATCCAATTACCAAAGACTGGCGTTATCTAGTAAATGAAGTGATACAGGATATCCAGCAGCAATCTCCGGATCAAAAGGTGATTGGGCTGGGACATTCATTTGGTGGTTTGGTAACTTTAATGGCAGCCTATCAACGTCCGGATTTATTTTCCAAACTGGTGATCATGGATCCACCTTTCGTAATTGGGAAAAATAGTGCATTGTTTGAAGTCGTGAAAAAGTTCAACTTAAAAAGTATTGACCGCTTCACTCCGGCAGGTATTACCCTAAAACGTAAGGATTACTGGCCATCTAAACAGGACGCCGTTGCAGCGCTGAGATCGAATCGTCTATTTAAGCATTTTGATGAACAATGTTTTCAAGATTATATTGAAAGCGGGATTGTACCTGATCAAGAGCGTGGAGGGGTAACTTTAGCTATTCCGAAACAGATTGAGGCAGAAATTTTCCGGACTGTACCGGCCTGGTGGTGGCGTACACCAAGAAAACCACCACAGGTTCCGATACATTTAATCACAGCAGAGCGCAGCCAGTTTTATCAGCAAGGTTTACCACAAGGCATGTATAAGGTTTATCGGGTAGATTATTCAGTGGTGCAGGGCGGACATATGTTTCCACTAGAATATCCAGAAGTGACAGCAAACCATGTTAAAGCTAAATTGAATGAGCTTTAATCTTTATAATAAAAAAGACTCACTAAGAGTCTTTTTTTCAGCTGGTTTAACGGATCTGAGACTGATCCAGATGACGGGCACCTTCCAGAATCATGCGAATCATGATCATGGTTTGTTCCGCAATTTCCTTACGGTCTTCAGGTGCCATATCGATCACATTGGCTCCCATATTAAATACCAGTTGGGTAATCGCTCTGGCAGCAATCTCGGGATGAAATAATTTTTTATTATTAAGTCGTTCCAGACGGATCAGGTCTTCCTGAAGCTCCTGCTGGAAATAATTCAGTTGGCGTTCGACTGCCTGTTTATAAGATTTTGAACCGGTATAGCCTTCACGTAATAACAAGCTTAAATTGCCTTCATCAGCATCCAGCTGGGCAATAAAGACTTCGACAGAACTACGGATAATACTATTCTGTTTCGATGCTTTTAGGCGGGACTCATTGAGAATCTGACGCAGCACAATCCCGGCACGATCAATCAATTCAATCGCCAGTTCATCGATATCTTTAAAATGACGATAAAAACTGTTCGGAGCAATTCCAGCCTCACGGGCAACTTCACGCAAGCTTAAAGATGAAATACTTTTTTGTGGTCCAATCAGGTTTAAAGCAGCCTGAAACAGTTCTTCCTTGGTAATGGTCGCTTTACGGCCCACACTACGGACAATAATGGGCTCATCAATGCTTTTCGATGGTAAAGACGCGTCACTGCTTATTTTCATTGAAGGCTCATTCATGAGGTGATTAGTAAAAGGCATTAGCACATTATAACGAAGGCAGTCCAGCTTGTGAAATGATTAGAAACAATACAAATGTATATACAAATATATATACAAGTGTATAATAATTAAAAATCCAAGGTGATGTCTAAAACGATGCCTGTACTCGAAAAGCTTAAAACGCCATTAAATACGCTGAAAGAGAGTGTGATTGATCCATATGCGATTAATTTCTGGATGCAGAAATTAAATCCTCTATGGTCGATGAATCAGCCTTTAGGCAAGATCGTGTGCAAAGAAAATGCTGCGCAGGATATGCTGAGCCTGACGATTCGTGTCAATCATTTATTCCAGTTCGGTCAGGCGGGCCAGCATCATCCTGTATTTGTGGTGGTGAACGGCATTCGTTATGAACGTAGCTATAGTCTGACCCGTATTGATCAGCAGCATGTTTTATTGACGGTTAAAAAAGTGAATGCAGGTAAGGTTACCACCTGGTTTGCTGAACAGGCTGAAGTCGGCGATATCATTGAATTTGGTCAACCTTTCGGTGACATGACTTTGCCAGAACAGGACAGCCCATTGCTTTTGCTTGCTGCGGGTAGTGGTATTACACCAATGCTGAGTATACTGGAAGCTTTAAAAGATAAAGTTGAATTGGTTGCACCAGTAACTTTATGGTATTGGGTCAAGAAAAATCAGGATGCTGCTTTCATTGCGCGTTTTGAAGAGCTGACACAAAAGTTTTCAAACTTTTCTTATCAGGTATTTGCAACTCAGGAACAACCGGCTGCGCCGCGTCTTGATGAATCTTATCTAGATCAATTGCAGGCATTGGAACACAGCACAGTCTATGCATGTGGACCATCAGGTTTTGTTGCGACTGCAGAACGACTGTTTGCTTCAGCAAAACTTTTCAAAAGTGAAGCTTTCAGCATGAGTTTGAATGATGAAGCTGATACTGGTTTTGTCAATGTAACCCTGACTCAATCGAAAAAAATTGTCACGATTCCTAAAGGCCAGTCGATTCTGGTGAGTCTGGAACAGCAGAATATCCGACCGACCCATGGCTGTCGTATGGGCATCTGTAATAAATGTGCCTGTAATAAAGCAGAAGGTTCAACCAAGAATCTGGTCAATGGCGCACAAAATACCGAGCCAGGTAATCTTTTAAAAATTTGTGTTAACTCAGCGCAGACTGACCTTGTCATCGACTTATAAGCGAGTTTTATCCTATGAATATGCCAGTAAAATTACAGTATTTTAAAAATCCTAAAAACCGTGAACTGACCCAATCTGAGCTAGATGAACTTGCACGTGAGCTTGATGCCATCAAACAGGAAGTGCTGGATGATTTAGGTGAAAAAGATGCCAAATATATCCGTCGTGTATATTCGAGCATCCGTTATTCATCGATTGCAGGTCGTGCCTTATTATTCACAGGCTGGTTTCCGCCAGCATGGTTGTTGGGTACAGGCTTATTAGGCTTTGCCAAAATCATGGAAAATATGGAACTGGGTCATAATGTCATGCACGGTCAATATGACTGGATGAATGATCCGAAGCTCAATGGCCAGACTTATGAGTGGGATATTGTCGGAACTTCAGACAACTGGCGTCAAACCCATAACTTCAAGCATCATACCTATACCAATATTAAAGGTATGGATGATGATATTGGTTATGGCTTGTTGCGTTTATTCCCTGAGCAACGCTGGAAACCAGGCTATTTATTACAGCCAATTTACAGTATTCCATTTTGCTTATTATTCCAGTGGGGCGTAGCCATTCAAAACCTTGAATTGGGTAAATACTTCAAAGGCCGTAAAACCAAAGAACAAACTCTTGAAGAATGGGAGCCAATGCAGCGTAAAATTGGTAAGCAATTATTCAAAGATTATGTATTCTTTCCGTTGATTGCAGGTCCTGCAGCATTACCGGTATTGACAGGTAACCTGGTGGCAAATGGTCTTCGTAATATCTGGACTTTTAGTATTATTTTCTGTGGTCACTTTACTAAAGATGTAGAAGTGTTTCCGAAAGCCGTCATGGAAAATGAAAGCCGTGGTCACTGGTATATGCGTCAGATTCGTGGTTCTTCAAACTTAACCGGTTCTGAAGCGTTTCATATTTTGACTGGACATTTAAGCCATCAGATTGAACATCACTTATATCCGGATGTGCCTGCACGCCGTTATCGTCAAATGGCGCCAAAAGTAGAAGCAGTATGTAAAAAATACGGCTTAAACTATAATAATGCCAGTCTGGTAAAACAGTATGGCAGCGTGATTAAACGTATCGTGAAATATGCGTTTCCGTTTAAGAAGTAAGATAGATTTCAATAAAAAACCGCTGTTCATAGCGGTTTTTATTATTCTCAGTTTAATTAATTATTTTAAGTTCAGACTTGGGTAAATTCATTTCAAGTAATGGAAGTACTTTATCTCGTCCTTCTAAATAAGCATACTGTGCAAGGCTTAACATTGCCTCATCTTCCTCACTATTTCCATAAGCATAAATTTCAGCATAATCTTCTAAATTATATTTTTCCAAGATTCTGCTTTTCTTCTGATCCTTACTACAATCAGGTGTGTTGTATAAACCTGTCATTTCGCCTGTCAGAATTTCTACTTCGCTACAAATCAGGTCAATGCCTAAATAAGTACAAACCGGTTTTAAATATAAATTTAACGAGGCTGAAACGAGAACGACCTGATGCCCGAGTTGCTGGTGTTGTCTGAGTTGCTTTAAGAGCTTGGGATTCAATCTTAAAACAAGCCGCTGTGCATATTCTTCGGCAAGCTGCTGAATTTCCTGCGCATGACTATTTCTGAACATGGTGTAGTACAGTTTTGGTCGCATCGCATGAGCAGGATAGAGCTTAAGATAGTAAGCCTGAATCCAAGGCAGAATACGAAGTCCACGTTTCAGAATTTGCCTTTTCTTTAAAGCATAGAAAATGAACCCTGTAAAACTGTCATAAGGATACAGGGTTCCATCAAAATCAAATAAGGCTAGAGTTTTATGTTTTTGATGCGGCGCATGCATGTTTGATAACGACCATCGACACGGTTGGCAAACCAGTTAGTATTATACTCACGACTCAATTTTGGGCCTGAGATCACGACTTCTGGCATCATTGCATAAATTGGCTCTTTACCAGTTTTTTCTTGATAAAGTTTACTGATGCCACGATAAGTCATAGTATCTTCAAAATCTTTAACTTTTTCTTTCTTTAAGTCAGCCCGAATCTGACGTTCAGTAATAATAAAATTATTTTTTGCAAAAACGCTGATGAGCTCTCGTTCAGATTGACTCTTTTGTGAGCGAATCGCGCCATCTTTAGTATATAGTAGTAAATCGCCATCCAGACTCAACTCAGCTTCGGTTAAGCTATTTAACATGCTCTGGAATGCTGCATTACGGCTGGAATACATCCCGGAGTTATAATCAGCAAAGCGATAAATCGGTTTTTCATAATCCGCAGGGTACATCATCAATCGATGAATCCCGTAATAGAGTCCGCCGTACTGGCTATACAGATCACTACGTAAATCAGCAATACTACCACCTTGACGTTTATATTCCTTGGCATAGCTGATATGAACCTGCATAGAACCCAAGGTTGTAATCGGATTCATTTTTTCGCCAATATTTTGCCCAAACAGTTTAGCTGCACCTGTCAATGCACTTACATGATAATGCTTAGCCATGTAATCAAAGATTTCACGATAAAGTTCATCTAATTGACGTTCGGTTTTGACCCGGCGCATCCGGCTTAAATAATTGTCTTCTGGGCTTGGATGGTTTTTTAGTACATCCTGGAAATATCCTGCAACTGTTCCACCGATACTTTCACCAAGTTTATCTTTAAATTTTTCTTCCAGCCGTTCCTGAACTTCTTTAACGGCTTTTTCACCAAGACCAGGAACTACCGGGTCTGCATTAAAGTTAGATTCCTGATCGACAACTGCCACGATTGAACAGATATTCTCTTTGGTTTGTGGAATGCCGAGCTGGTCAGTGATGTCATAAATATCTTGTGCCCAGGATTCGCGCTGGCTGACACGACTTGGAATGGCTTTGCGAATATGTTCAACTTCAAGAGTTGGTTCATCATTTGACCACCATGAACCATTGCCACACCCTACAAGGCTAATAGATAAAGCAAGTAGGGATAAGGACTTAAGAGAAAAAGCTTGAGCAAAATATTTGTTCATGGTGTCGTAAATAAATTGAAAAGATGAGTGAACAAGGCAGATGCAGTATACTATGCCCATCAGAAAAGTGATGAATTTATATGTATATTGGTCCCTATCAACTGTCAAATAATTTGATTGTCGCTCCCATGGCAGGTGGGATAGATTAATCACATATACATTATAAAAATTATTATTTATTAGCATCTTACTGAATAGCCGCATGGTGCAAGGTGCAAAATAGGTGCAACCATGCGGTAATTAATCAATAATTTAGCAATCAATGGTTCATTGCTACCCAGTCTTTCTTAGACTCTTTTTGTATTGCTTCAAGCCAAGATGCCACATCACTTAGATGAACATAAAAAGGGGAGTTTCTTCCATCCGATTTAAATGCAGGAAATGGAAGAGTGCATTTATTTGCGCGCTTATTTGCCTGTTCAATTGTAAGATGAGGCAAGTAATCCGGCAAGAGCTCTTCAAGTTTAATTACAGGTTTACGGTACTTCATGAGTAACATAAAACTGATATCAACTGGATCATCAATTTTCATAGCTGCTCCCATTATGAAATCTCCTTCAAACTTTGTTTTACCGATTCCGGCAACCCAAAAAAATCATTTAGAGTTTTATCAAATTCACCGCTTTCAATGAATTGATCCATCAGATTTACTTGCTGATCGATATTGCTATCTTCACAAGGCTCACATGGTTTTTGAATATCAGTCATTGTTTTTCTCCTTGAGCCTTCAAGTATTCAAACTTTGCATCTGCCCAGTTCTTAGAATCATATGGGCTTAATCCTTTTTTCTTGCACCAATCAGCGCACCAGAGCCATTGCGCATCGTCATATGGGGTGGGTTCAATTATTTGGTTATTGCTATCCATCACGCCACCTCATAGAAGCGCCTAGCCTCATCAAAATCAGAAGTAATTAACTCAGCACTATCTTTGTAGCAGTGCACGATTTCACCGTACTTAAAAGCTTGTTCAGCCTGCTGCATGTTTTTGCACTGGTACATCGGCTCTTTAAACCAGTCTTCTGTATAAAACATTTGTTCCTGGTGTTCTTCAGCTGTGCCTTCCCATTCTTGAACCTGAAAGTATTCATCAAATGATTCGATCATGAACTGATTACCTTCAGCTTTAGTCATGGCTCTGTATCGAGCCAAAGCACGTTCAGCAATTTCTTTTGATGCAGCAGGTGACTGTTCATGCGGACTATCATCTTCAGGGCAGATTCCTACGCACCACAATTTATTCTTTTCCATCACGCCACCTTTACATCTAAATAATCAGGGTTATCCAGGTGCTCTTCATATTCACCAAATAGCACCTGGCATGCTGCATTGCCTGTTAAATCTTTCTTTAAAAGCACATAACTTAGTGTCTTGCGTGTGCCTTTGCCGCTAAATGTCGAGCTGCCATCCGCAAGTTCATTTTTGGTATAACCCAATTTTTCTAGCCACAGCTTGAAACCAACTTCATGCTTCTTTTTAATTCTGAAGATCATCTGTACCCCCAGGTGTTCGCAAAATTTCGAAGGCAATCATCAATACCGAATAGGTTGATGTTGCGGTAAGTTCTAACCCGACCTTTGTGCTGCACAAGCAGCACGCGGGTCATAGAAGAGTAGGAATAACTCATGAAGCCTCCCCAGTTTCAGCAGCTTGAATCAAGGCATCTTTGCGCTGAGCATAAATACTGAGTAGCTCCTGATGATCAGCTGGAAGTAATTTAGCAGCAGGTATCGCTGGTGCCAGTCGTTCTAAAGTTTCTACTGAATCCATGTCATAGATCCGATTGATCAGAACCTGCTTCTTCTTTTTGTAGAACAGATCGATAGAGGCACTACCATGCTCAGCACTTTCCACTGCTGCTTGTTTGCGTGCAGTGTTTTCAATTTGATCAATCAAACTAGGTTGCACGACTTCAATGACTTCATCTGCGATTGGTTCAGGTTCAGCCTTAGGCGTGTATTGCTCAGGATCTAGTTCAAGCAATTTATCTTCAGTCAGTTTGCACAAGTGCTGTTGATCTTTTTGATCTAAGTGTCCATTGGCCAGAAATACGTGACGGAATGAAAGAACGTCATCCTCCTTAGTAAACCGATCAATTTGTGCAGTGAACTTTTCAACAAGCTTTACCCGGTCGGTTTCAACTGAATCCGCTTCAATTTCTGTAACTGGAGTTTCAGTATTAATAGTGGCTTCTTGCTCTATGGCTTCAATAGGCTGAATCAGCTCTGGCTCAGGCTGTTTTTCAATATCTGGTACAGCATCACCTGGGCCAGCTGGTATGCCAGCCTGTTCAGTCTCATTCTTAGCTTTGGTTGAGCGTCTCTTTTTGGGTTTGCCTGTATTGTTTATAGTTGGGGGATAGACAATAATTCGACCAAATAGCTCACCCATTGCCACTAATTGTAATTCGGCATTTTCTTTATCCGCCTGAGCAAAACCATTGTCGACAGCTTTGAAATACTCCATGCACTGTTTGCTGTATTTAATCTGTGAGATATGGTCAGGATGAATAATAAAGATTTCCTGATCTTCCACGACATCATCAAGAGTCAAAGGCTTGGTAAATGTAATACCAGCCAGTTCCATGGTTTCAATTTTGATGCAGAACTCATAGCCTGGCATAGCGAAAATCGTAGCAGGGAATTGAGATAGATCATCAAAATCCATTAACTCACCAGCTGCACGACACATGATATTTCGGCCAGCCATCATTGCCTCAAAAGCTTCTTTGCTATTTAAAATTTTCATGCTGTCATTGCTCCCTTAGCTACTTGTTCTATTTCATTTTTTACGGCTTCAAATTTGGAAGCTTCTATCTGGTTGAGAGCATCAAGCCCTAAGTGTTCACACACTGTTTTCGCATCAAGACCACAGGTATCGATAAAGTCCTGTAGATCGGCCAGCTGCTCATCAGAAATACCTTTGAATTGAGGTGGATTGAACCAGCGCTTTTTCTCTTTTTCGTAGGTGCATTGCATTTCAGCGCCACGTGCCTTAATAGCAGCCCACATTTCTTTTACATACTTATGCTCAGGCATAAGTGACTCAGTAAGCTGATTTAGATCACCGGCATGACTGGCTTCTTCGCAGACTTGCTTACAATGATTAAGGTCGGTGATATTTTTTAACTCTTCAGCTTGTACTGGAGTAAGAGTATTGATGTGGTCCTTGGCTTGTTTAAGCAGATCTGCAAGGAAAGTAGGGGAATGAGCCAGATCTGGAACAGTAACTTGGCCAGAGCAAACTTCCACACCATTCCCATTTGTATGTATTCGACCTAAGCGACCTGAGTTTTTGCCATGGTGTGACTCAGATGGGTTGAAATAGATCGTACGGAGATCATCTCCGTTCTCATCGGTAGAAGCGTGTAGATAGCCCATAATGTCTGACATGCGATAAAGCATCGCGCTATTTTTGCCAGCCAGATCTGGACGCACAATTTTGATCTTATTCTTACCAGCTTCCTGCTCTACAGCATGAGCAATAAAAACAATATCTTTACCTAGGTTTTCCCACTTACGAACCATTTTCATAAATAGGTTTCCAGCTAGACCCTGCGCCTTTAATGTCAGTGATTTATCACGTTGCAGGTTGTCACTATTCTTGGAAAGATGATCTTTAATTGCATCCAGCATTGCACCTACAGTATCTGAAACAATAGTTTTATAGGGTGCATAGAAGTCATCCTTAAGATTCTCAAGGTCAAGCCAGCTATCAATACGAACAATTGCGCCACGACGCAGCTCAGCAGATACACGATGCTGACCTTTATCAAAGTCAAAAATTAAAGGCTTTTCTGCGGTATGAGCAATGGTACTTTTACCCATACCAGGATCGGTATACAGGTAGCACTTAATACTTTCTACAAGCAGGGTGTTTTCTGGTGTAAATACTTGAATAGCCATCTCAACGTACTCCTGCAGAACGGTTTTTGCGCTTAAAGTTCTTATAGTCTTCCGATGCAAAGAAGCCTGTGTTTTCCAAAACTTGATGACGCTTGTTTTTACACATAGCAACACGTGCATTTTCTAATCCATCTAAGATCCACTGCGGAGTAAGAGATTTATCCATCTTCTTCAATGAACCATTAGACTGAATGGAGTAGATCTGCGTATTGCAGAAATAGTCAGAAATAGTTCCTGAACTTTTGACACGTAGAGCAAAATAGCTGGCCCGAGTTTTACCTACTCGATATATTTCAAGTCCTTCGAAGGTCTTGATGTATTCAGAGAAATAACGATGAGTTGAGCCAAATTCTACTGGCATTGGCACTACAGGTAGCTCATCTGCTTTGAATTGTAGGAAGCCGGTATAAAGGTCTACAAAATTAATTTGAGTTCGATCATCAAGAGGAGACCAGTCATCAGAGCCGCATTCACACCAGTAGACCGATTGACCAT
Organism: Acinetobacter sp. UBA2581; assembly: GCF_002339435.1. Taxonomy (NCBI): domain Bacteria; kingdom Pseudomonadati; phylum Pseudomonadota; class Gammaproteobacteria; order Moraxellales; family Moraxellaceae; genus Acinetobacter; species Acinetobacter sp. UBA2581. The sequence goes on from NZ_DDLD01000071.1 coordinate 10,680, forward strand.
TCAAAAGCGCCTCAAAGATTTGATCAGCAGAATTTAAAATCATGACTGAACCTCCACCAGACGGTGCTTCATGATGTAGCCGGCGATCATTGAATTGATTTCGCGGTGATCTTGATGATCAGTGAAGTCGTTATATGGATTGCCATTAGCATCAAATATCTTGATTTCACCCAGTTCAGTGACTTCGACTGCAGTGAATTCTGAGCCGGGTACGCCGTAGCTATCTGGATAAGTCTCAACTTCAAATGAAGTAATTTCCAAACGAAAGCCATCAAGGTTTACGACAGCTTCACCATGTACATCGTCGAGCATCTGTAAAGAGACGATTCCATATTCAGATTGAATATTTTGAACTGGTGCTACCTGGTCACTACCAAAGTCAGCAAGATGAGCAAATGCCAAGGCGCTTACAGTTAAGGCAGCAGTAAACAGAGTTACCTTGAAGCTATTGTGTGGAGTTAATTTTGTGTTCATAATTACTTTACTCACAGATAGAGTGTGGGTCACGCCTCAAGTAGTTCCAGCTACGTTGGGGCTTTTCTTTGCTTGTGAGATATAATTTAGTATTTACTAAATATTAAGTCAATAGTATTTGCTAAATAAAATTAGCATTAATTTAGTATTTGCTGAATTTCATGTTTTAATAGACAAAAGAAAACCCACACAAGGTGGGTTCTCTTAAAGCGTAAATCTTATTTTTTGTATTCAGTAATACTGATAGGTTTGTCTTTCATAAACTCTACAATACCTTCACCAGCTTTGAAGTGAATTGAAACGCCGTCATCATTGGCCAAACGCATACCACTTCCTGAAATAGCTCGTTTAAGGTGATAAACCTTGCCAGAATTATCTGTCATTTCTGCAGTTTCAAAATTATCTGAAGATTTCAATTCAACTGTAAGATCCATTGGACCAGTAAAGTTAATTACCTGAGTTTCAGCTGGAGTATTGCTCACAACTTTTTCTTGCACCACTTCGTTTTTTGGATTTGAAGTACAGCCAGTAATCGCTAATCCTAACAATGCTGCACCTAACAAATATTTCATTGAGACTTACCTTTCTATTTATGAATCATAGGTATCTTTATACTAATTGTTATAATGTAACATTTAAAGGCAAGGTTACACTTACCTTACATAAAGAAAAACCCGCGGATAGCGGGTTAGTGATGCTTTACTTAGTTATTACAGACCTGGTCATGAGAGGTCTTAAGTCCAATATAAAGATTTAATATTTCAGAAGTAAGAAAGCTTTAGCACTGAATAGCATCTTTCTCTTTGTAGTGATCCAAAACCAAATCCATATCAGCCAAAAGCACAGCTTCAGAGTATTCACCGGGTGATAGCTTCAACAAGTTAGGCATATAGTTTTTTTCATACTCGCGCGGGTAGTCTCTGCATAAGATCTTTACCCGCACATCTTGAGTGGTGAACTCTGAATCTAACTTTTCCAGATATTTGCTAAGAATATTGTCTGAGTTCTCAAAAGCTGTAGCGGTGACAATTGGATCTACACCTTCATCTGGTTGCTTCTGGCAGCCGGTAAAAGTCAAAGATAAGAGTAGGGTGGTAAGTGTGATGTATTTCATAGTTATAGGTTTATTGTTATTGGAGTTTGAATTATAAGCAAGTTTAGGGAAAAGAAAACCCACCGGTGAGGTGGGGTATAAGCGTTATTGATAATTAATTAAAAAGATCAGGGGTTGGAGCAATATTTTGTGCCCAAGTGAGAATATTATTTGAAATATCAAACTCTTCAAAATATTTTTGGTGCACTATTTCATTCATTTCTAACTTCCATTCAAACTCTTTTAGGAAATTAAACCTTTTTTCTTGTTCTGGTTCAGGCAATAAACTTAATGAATAATCATTAGGCAATAATGTGAATAAAACAGCATCATCACCAAGGCCACATTTTTTTGCTAATTGTAGGTCTGTTAGTGCTGCGAGGCAGCTAACCTCAAATTTATCATATGTTTTATAAATTGTTGAGTTGATGCTACCAACTTGTTTTGTTCCTTTTGGGCGAATTGGGACATCAATTTGATGAGTCTTTTGCCCAATTTTGATATCTAACCAGGATTTCTCGGGGAAAATATCATAAACAGTATCACCAATTTGATTAAAAATACGTGATTTGATATTAGTTATTAAGTTTGATGTTCTATATGTTGGGAAGCGCTCTACTTGTTCATTTGATGTACCATGAGGTTTCCCGAATGGCACTGCACGGTTGAATAATTTATCTAAAATAGCTTGTATAGATTCACCACGAGCAAATCCTCGTTGATCAAATATTAATTGAGGGGAGACAGATTTTTTCCAATCTCGTTTAATCAAATACTCTATTAAATCAATTGCTAATTCTAGGTTATTGGATATATCACTTCCATAAACACACTCTAGGCGACCATAATCTTCAATAAATTTAGTGTGAATGAATCCATTTTCTTCAAGAAAAACACCTATTGATATTTGTTCATTACTTATTAGGTCGGGTGTCCAGCGAATTTGCGTCCAATGCCCCTCAATTGCCGAAGTTTGAGGAGATTTTTTTTTAAATTTTTCTTCTAGCCCTTTGAAATTATTCATAATATCAACTCAGTGGACGCACAATTGATTGGGATGAAAGGAATGTATCACATCTTTCACTAAATTTCTTTAAACCTTCTGCGCGATACTTAAGAAAACCTAAAACAGTTTCCAAGGCCAAATAAGATGGTATTTCTTCAATACCTGTCTCAATGACTTCATCCCCAATTAGGTCATGCAAGTGAAGCCTTATCTCTGATTCAGCTTTTAAAAATGCTTTTTGATGTTCTTGTTTTGCTAGCTCAAGCTCATGCATAGTATTTTCATATTGGAACAGCCCAGAAGATGCATGTTTTTCATGAAGTAGTTTTAAATGTAAATTATTTGCAAAACCTATATGGTGACAATTGAAGTCAAGCAATTGTGCTTCTTTCCAATTACCTCCATGCATACATTCTCCATGATCAATAAGGTTAAATGTTTTATCTGGCAAATGAATTGAGTTTCCCATATTTCTATCTGTATTTAATATCCAGTCATCAAAGGCGATCAATTTTGATAATTGATCCCAATCTTTCATGCAGGAACTAAAATACTCAACCATTACATTCATGATAGTTGGATTATTTTCTATTTCTATTCTAAGGTTTTGTCCTTTCACATCTTCTGTGACCCATGCAAAGGTAAAACCCCTATAACGATCAACCTCACTGAGCATATTTACTAATGTTGGATTAAGGATTTTATTTTCCACTAAAAGAAAACCAGCTCTAGGAGGCATTGGTAAATTAAGTGCTTTTCCTAAAAGATATCCGATCATTTCGTTAATTAGGCTTCTAGGTTTGTCTCCAGCATAAATTTTTACCCAAGAATCTCGTTCTATATCATCTTCCCATTTTATAGTTGCCATATGGGTTGCTCCCGAAACACCATCAGTGGCGACGCGAAGATACTCAATATAATTAGAGGAGGGAAGGTACTGAATAAGTTGTTGTGAAGTCATTTATTTTCCTCATATTTTATTAAGCATTCTGATACAGCCCAAATACTTACCGATCCAATTTCTATTTAATTAAATAAAAAGCTGAATACGCTTAAACTTTTTATTTGCTTCAATTGTCCCGTCCTGAAATA
>NZ_DDLD01000115.1:0-50271 GCF_002339435.1 Acinetobacter sp. UBA2581
TTATCAAAAACTTCATTGATGACTTTATTCTCGATAAAAATCATCTGCTACCACAGAGAATCTATAAATAATAGTGCGTAAGTCCTATATCAATATTTTTTTGGCTATATTAGTTTATTTTTTAGGCGATAGATAACTGTTTTTTCTTATTTTTATCACATGTTTCCTGATGAGCTTCCACTCAGTCACTATTTAATAGGTGCTGAGAATCTTTTAAAAATTTTCTATATGAAGTTACAGTTTCTTAAGCCACCCAGACTATATTGCATTTAATTTTAGCTAATATGCTGTTTAATATCAGACTTGTGCGTTTTACCCAATTAAAAAAATAAAATTTCTCCTAAAATAAATATGGTTTTTTTGCTTTTGAATGCATATCTATTTTATTTAACGACAATTTTCCAGTACAATGCCAACTACCAAATTATGTGCTTTTTCTCCTGACAAGAGCTCGGGGAATAAGCCATTTCATGCCTTTGAAAATTCGCGTGGCTTATAATTGTAATGACTCAAATGCCCCATAACGCTATGGAATCTGCTCCAAACATCCGGGTTCTGGATGAATGGCAAAATACGATTCCAGAGGATCTGTATATTCCTCCGGCAGCGTTTGAAATTCTGTTAGAACATTTTGAAGGCCCCCTCGACTTTTTAATTTACCTGATCCAGAAAAATGGTTTTGACCTGTTGCAGGTTGATATCGCGCCGATTGCCTCCCAATATCTGTCCTATATGGATGCGATGAAATCCCTGAATATTGAGCTGACTGCGGATTATATGGTGATGGCTGCTTTACTGGCCGATCTCAAATCCCGTTTATTACTGCCTAAACCGAAAAGCGTGGCTGTGGTTGAACAGGATCCGAAACAGGATCTAATTGAGCGTCTGGAAAATTATTTAAGAATCAAGCAGGCTGCAGAACGTCTGGGTCAGATGACAATTCTGGAACGTGATACCTTTCAGACCAATGTTCACCTGGGTGAGTTTATCCAGCCGAATGAAGGTCATAGTGCCGATCTGCTGCGTGATGCCTTGCTTTGTGTCTTTAACCGTCCTGAACCGGTCATTCATCAAGTGCAACAGGAGCCTGTTTTACTGGAAGAGCGGATTGCCTATATTGAAAGCCGTCTGGAATCTGGTGAAGTCTTGTCCTTTGATCATTTACTCAAGCCAAGTCAGGGACGCATGGGTGTAGTCGTGACCTTTATGGCCGTACTAGAACTTACCCGCCAGCAAAAAATTCAAATTATTGCCTCAGGCATTGAGGCACCGCTCGCAATTCAAGGAGCACACGCATGAACACAGAACATAATATCTCCTTGTCTGCGGAAGATAATCTGCATGAAATTCTGATGCAGCTGGAAGCGATTATTTTTGCCAGTGATTCCCCTGTTTCCTTAGCTCGACTGAAAGAAGCATTTCAGGATCGCTATAGCAAGCAGGAGCTGCGCCAGTATTTACAGCAGCTTTCCATGCTGATGCATGGCCGTTCTATTGAACTGGTTGAAACTGTGCAAGGTTACCGTTTTCAAGTGCGTGTAAAATATCGTAATATTATTGCACAGACCTGGCCTGAGCGACCGACACGCCTGTCACCTTCATTACTGGAGATGCTTGCGGTGATTGCTTATCATCAGCCAGTGACCCGAGCTGATATTGAACAAATTCGTGGTGTCACGAATAACAGTCAGATTTTGCGTACGCTGTTTGACTGGAACTGGATTAAAGAATCCGGCTTTCGTGAACTCCCTGGAAGACCTGCGTTGTTAGTGACAACGCCACAATTTTTAAATGCGTTTGGCTTAAATTCTTTAGGCCAATTGCCTCCCCTGCAGGATGCCAAGGAAGCTTTTATGGCGCTCGATGCGAATGCACCGAAGTCATAAATAGGTGAACTGTTGAATAATTATTTCTAAGGTTATGCTGTCATGAGTGAAAAGTTGCAAAAGGTGCTTGCACGTGTTGGTTTGGGTTCTCGCCGTTATATGGAAGAAGTCATTGCCGCAGGTCGTGTAAGTGTGAATGGGCAGATTGCCCAAGTGGGTGAACGAATCGAACCAGGTGATGAGCTTCGCATCGATGGTCGTAAAGTGCAGTTCCAGATTGAAGACGAAATCCGTCGTCGTGTCCTGATTTATTACAAGCCAGAAGGCGAAATCTGTTCACGTAATGATCCTGAACAGCGTCCAACAGTATTTGACAACCTCCCATCAATTCAAGGCGATCGCTGGGTCATGGTCGGCCGTCTGGATATTAACTCGACCGGTCTGTTACTGTTCACAAATGACGGTGAACTGGCGAATCGTTTAATGCACCCATCCAATGAAATTGAACGTGAATATGCGGTTCGTGTCATGGGTGAAGTGACTCCACAACTGAAAAACAACATGCTGAAAGGCGTGGTGCTAGATGATGGTCCTGCGAAGTTTGAATCATTCTCTGAACTGGGTGGTGACGGGATCAACCGTTGGTATCAGGTAGTAGTGAAAGAAGGTCGTAACCGTGAGGTTCGTCGTATCTTTGAATCACAAGGCCTGAAAGTCAGCCGCTTGTTACGTACCCGTTACGGTACCGTGATTCTGCCACGTGAACTTCGTACAGGTCGCTGGATTGAACTGGATAAACAGGATATCGACAACCTGACCAAATCAGTTGAACTGAAACCGCGTCAAGGTACTGGCTTATTCGGTATGGCGAAACGTCGTAACGAACGTATGCAGGAAAAACCAATGGCTGCGCGCCGTGGTGGTTACCTGCGTCAGCAACGCCGTGATACCGATGAGCAGCCACAATACAACAACCGTGAACGTCGCGATGATCAGGGCTTTGGTCGTCGTGAAAACCAGAATGGTACCCAGTTTGCACGTCGTGACAACCGTGAAGACAACCAGTTTGGTCGCCGCGAAAACCGTGAAGGTAATGCATCACGCGGTTTATATGGCGTCAACAAAGGCTTCAAAAAGTTCTAGGCTTTAAATAAGATAGAGTCACTTCGGTGGCTCTTTTTTTTGCAAGAACAATAATAATGACCCAATATTATCATCCGGTGGCACCTCAGGCTTCCCGGCTTTATGGTTTCTACATACTAATGCTAGTTCATTTTATGCTGGTTCATTACAGCATCTGGCAAAGAGCAGATCATCAGCGCAGCTCCATCCCTTTCAGCGATATTCATTTTCTTCGTGATTTCAGTATGCAGCCTCTAAAAATACTGGATTCATGGACCTGTATACTGATCGGTTCCTCTCTGTTATTGGTACTGGTAGTCCATATTATAAAAACAAATCGGATATTGGTCATTTCTGAGCATGATATTGTTTGGTCTCTCTTTGGTCATCCTTACAGCAAGATATGCAAACTCAGTGAAGTTCAGAAGGTTGAATATATCATGATTCCTCCTGCAGATCAGCAGCAGACTGGGCTGCTCCGCTTCCATACAGCCGCACAGGATCATGATCTTAACCTTAGTCTGTTCAGTACAGCCGACCAGAATCTGATACATATGCAGCTATCTCACTTGTTTCCTGAAAACATCGTTCAGTCATAAAAAATGCCCAACAATGTGGGCATTATATTTGGAACTTAAAATATTATTGTGGAATCCCTTGCGGAATAGCACCAAGTAAACGCTTGGTATATTCATGCTGTGGCGATTGATACAGGTCATCTGAGTTGGCAATTTCCACCAGATCACCATGATTTAGCACCATAATCTGATCAGAAATATATTTCACTACTGATAAATCATGCGAAATAAAGATATAACTCAGACCAAACTCATCCTGTAAATCCTGCAATAAGTTCAGCACCTGTGCCTGTACCGATACATCCAGTGCGGACACGGATTCATCACAGATCAGGATTTCAGGCTTTAAGGTCAGACAGCGTGCAATTGCAATCCGCTGACGCTGACCACCTGAGAACTCATGCGGATAGCGATAGAAAGCTTGAGCCGGCAAGCTGACCCGTTCCAGCAGATCCAGTGCCATCTGTTTACGTTCTGCATCATCCTTACCGATATGATGAATCTGCATCGGCTCCATCAGGATTTGTCCCACGGTAAAACGCGGATTCAGCGAAGCATACGGATTCTGGAAAATGATCTGGATTTTACGCTGATAGGCTGTAAACTCTTTTTCAGTCATCGACAAGATATCTTTGCCCTGAAACAACGCCTTGCCGCCTGTGGCCTGCTGTAGACGCATCAAGAGTAAACCAATCGTGGTTTTACCAGAACCTGATTCACCAACCAGTCCTAAGGTTTTGCCTTTAGCCAGCTGAAAAGACACCCCTTTCACGGCCTGAAATTCATCTTTGCCAAATAGGCCTTTACGGCTATAGAAGGATTTTTTCAGATCGCGTACATCCAGAATGATCTCTTCATTACCTTTTAAACCACGAGAACGCTCCTGTTTTAGCGGAGCGTTCGCATGCAGGTCATGTGCCAGACTATCCTGTTTCATAAAGTCGCTAATCACCGGCAAACGCAAAGGACGGTGCGAGAGCTGTGGGCGGCAATGCAACAAGGCTTGGGTATAAATATCCTGAGGATTGTTCAGGACTTCTGTCACCGAACCTTGCTCACGAATCTCGCCATAACGCATTACAATGACCTGATCCGCAATTTCACCAACGACCGCCAGGTCATGACTGATGAATAACATCGACATTTGACGGCGCTGGCGCAGGGATTCAAGCAGATCCAGAATCTGTTTCTGAATGGTCACATCCAGTGCTGTCGTTGGCTCATCAGCAATCAAGAGTTTCGGTTCACAGGCAATTGCCATCGCAATCATGACCCGTTGTTGCTGTCCGCCAGACAACTGACTCGGATAAGCATCAATTTTGGTTTCCGGAGAAGGAATACCGACTTCCTGCAAAAGTTCCAGTGTTCTTTGACGGGCCTGCTTTTTATTCATGCCCAAATGCAGACGTAGAATTTCCGAGATCTGCATGCCTACAGTAAACACTGGATTCAATGAGGACATCGGCTCCTGGAAGATCATGGCAATTTCTTTGCCACAGATCTGACGCATTTCACTCGACTTAAGTTTCAATAGGTCCCGACCTTCAAACAGGATCTGACTGTCTTCAGCGACCTTCGAGTTCTCAGGTGCTAATAGTCCCATCACTGCCAATGAAGTCACAGATTTACCACTTCCGGATTCACCGACTAATGCCACTGTGGTATTGGCCGGAATTTCAAATGAAATTCCTTTGACCGTTTCCACGTACTGTTTATTTTCACCTTTAAAACTGACGCGCAGGTTGTCTACGCGAAGTAACGCGGGTGCTGTGCTTGGATTCATTTCAGACATCGCTGCGCTCCTATTTCAGTTTTGGATCTAATGCATCACGTAATGCATCAGTAAACATTGAGAAAGCTGTCACCAGTACCGCCATCGCCACCGATGCCGCAGTTAACTGCCACCATTTTCCTAAAATCAGCTCGCTTTGCGCTTCATTCAGCATACTACCCCATGACACTACCCCAATCGGTACGCCAAAGCCTAAGAAGCTCAGAATCACTTCGGACTTGATAAAGGCCACTGCAAGAATAGACATTTGAACCAAAGCGATATGGCTGACATTCGGGAAAATATGCACGAAGATACGGCGCATATTGCTTACCCCAATGGCTTTCGCTGCCAGCACATATTCACGCGCAGTATGCTTCATATATTCAGCACGAACCAAACGGAACACCCCAGTCCAGCCAGTCAGACCCAAAATCAGGATAATCGATAAGATCCCTTTTTGTTGCAGTACTGCTGCAATCGCTAATACAAGCAATAAGTATGGAATAGAAGTAAAGATATTGTAGAACCAGTTCAGGACATCATCGACCCAGCCACCGAAATAACCAGCAATCGCCCCCAGTACCGTACCAATCACCACCGCAACCAGCGCAGCAATCAGGCCAACCAAGATCGAAGTTTCTGCACCTTTAATGGTTTTCAGTAGTACATCCTGACCCCATTTATCTGCGCCAAAGAACAGGCTCTGTTTAAGCTCACTACTCTGATCCAGTAACTGACCACCTAATTCCTGATCAATGGCTTTCATATCTTCAGCCAGTGGATCGACTACACCATAATAATCAATCGCACCTGCACCCTGTTCAGCAGCAATTTCTGCTTCCAGTTCAGCAATCACATCTTTTAAAGGATCAACTAGATTAACTGGCACTACGGCAGATTCAGTATTTTGATCTTCACCTGCAGCTCCAGGTACAGACGGTGTATAGATAAAACTTGGGGGTGCATAACTCACCGCCACTTCCTTATTCCAGTCCTTGGCAATCATACCGGTCATGGAAAGCAGAAGCATCAGCAGATAAAACAGCACCACAAATAGGGAGAACATCGCAATGCGGTCACGTTTCAGACGACGCAACGCCAGCTGCCATAATCCGGTTGAAGCAGACTCAGGCACTGCTGAAGCATGTTGCTCTTTTTTAAATATCGCACTCAGCATAATTCACCTACTTCAACTGTACACGTGGATCGACCCATTTATAGATCAGATCGGCAATCAGGTTAAATAACATGGTCGCAGCCGCAACATAGACCGTAATCGCTTTAATCACCGGAAAGTCAGAACGCTCAACTGCGATAATTACTTCACGGCCAATGCCAGGAATACCGAAGAAACGTTCAATCAGGAAAGCACCGATCAGTAAAGCCGGAAGTCCCGCCATGACATCAGTAATGATTGGAATCGAAGCATTGCGCAGTACATGCACGCCCAGAATACGGCTTTCGCCCAGACCTTTGGCACGTGCGGTGCGGACATAATCCTGATTGACTTCATCCAGAACAAAACTGCGGTACAGACGTAAGGTCGGTGCAATACTCACCACCAGCATGATTAATACTGGTAATAGTGCATATTTGAATAAGTTTTCAGTAAAGTTATCGCTCCAGCCCTGTACCGGAAACCAGCTCAGTTCATAAGCCAAGACATACTGGAACACGATGATATATACCAGAATACTGATCGACATACCGATGGTACACAACATCATGATCATGCGGTCAGTCAACGAACCGCGTACTGAAGCTACCCCGAGTGCCAGAATGATTGAAACGATTGTTTGCAGAATCGTGAGTGGAATCAGAATGGTCAGTGATGGCCCCAAACGCGTGGTAATAATCTGGGATACCGACTCACCGGTACTCCAGCTCACGCCATAATCAAAGGTCAAAATCTGCTGGATAAAAATCCAGAGTTGTACGTAATAAGGCTGATCGACCCCGAGCTGCTGGCGGATATTTTCAATCTGCTCAGCATTGGCCATTTTACCGGCCAGGATATAGGCCGGATCTCCTCCGACCCAGTTAAATAACAGGAATATCAGCAGAATCACCCCCAGCATGGTGGGGATCATTTGCCAAATCCTTCGAATAATATATGCCAGCATCGCTTTCCTTCCTTGACTTAATGTCCTGAAATTTCATTAAAGAAAGCTTTGCTGTCCGGTTCGCGGCCCAGAAAATCCTTAACCATCTGATCGCCCGGTTTTTGTCCGCCTTGTGCCAGTACGGTCTCGCGATAATGCATGCCGACTTTCGGATCCATCAGATGATCACCATAAGCGGATAGCATGTCGAGTGCCAGTACTTCTGACCACATATAGCTGTAATAACCCGCCTGATAGCCACCCATCAAGTGTCCGAACTGACCCGGGAATTGCTGACCTGGAACAGAACCCAATGCAGTTTTACTTTCCATATCTTGCCAGAGTTTTAACGGATCAATGCTTTTCGCATCTTTACCGTGCAGGGCCATGTCGTACTGAGCATATAAAGTCTGACGGGCATAATGCAGGCCGCGGCCATAATTTTTCACGTTCTTTAAGCGTTCGGTCATGGCTTCATCAACACGAGGACAAGCTGGTTCACAGTAATCCGCTACTTTAGATAAAGTCTCGAAACGGCGCGCCCACTCTTCATACATTTGTGAAGGTGCTTCAACAAAGTCACGCTCTACCGATGTACCTGACTGCTCGGTATAACGGGTCTTCGATAAAATTCCATGCAGCGCATGACCCATTTCATGCACAAAGGTTTCCAGCTCATTACTGTTCAGACCTTTACGGTTGAAGTTGGTCACCAAAACAGAGACCGGACGGCGATGATTTAAACGGCTGCCACCATAAACACCCCAGACTGCAGCATGGCCATATTTGCCTTCACGTGGGTATTTATCGACATAAAGTCCGCCCATAAACTCACCGGTGGCTTTATCATGCACGGCATAATATTCGACTTCATCGTGCCAGGCTTTGACTTTTACTGGCTTGAATTCAATCCCATATAATTCGGAAGAAACCGCAAATAACCATTTTTGCGCCGCTTCAGTCGGGAAATAATCACGCAGTTTTTCCTGGTCCACCTTATATTTGGCCTGACGCAGTTTTTCACTCCAGTAACCCTGACTCCAGCGCTCAATCTCTGCTTTTTCCAAAGGAATTTTTAAGGTTTCTGCCTTGAACTGACGTAATTCTTCAACATCCTGCTTTTCTAATGGCGCAACTTTGGCATAGACCTCATCCAGAAAACTATTGACTGCTTCTGGGGTTTTGGCCATACGATCTTTTAAAGCAACATACGCATAGCTATCTTTATCAAAGAGCTGGGCCAGTTCATAACGCAGATCAATAGCCTTTTTCATATATTCGAGATTTTTCTCGGTACCGCGACGGGTATACGCAGTCTGATAACGTTTACGTGCTTCATCACTCTCTGCCAGCTCCATAAACGGCTGATATTCCGGATAGTCGAAGCCGAGCAGATAATTTCCCTTTTCATTTTTCTTTAAACCGGCGATATAGCTCGTAGGTAAACCTTTTAGTTCTGCAGCAGTGAATTCAACTTTTTCAGGGTTATCACGTACATTCTTGGAATAGTCCTGCCCCAGTTTGGTACTTTCTTCAATAATTTCCTTCAGACGCTTCTGCTTCTCTGCGCTGAGTTGCACCCCGGTTTTTTCAAACTGATTCAGAATATCTTTCAGGAATTTCTCATCGACCGGATCTGTGGCTTTCAGTTTCTTGAACTGGGCATACAGTTTTGGACTCTGATACATGGAAGTTAGATATTTACTGATTTTCAGCTCACAGTCATCTGCCGCCTGACGCAAGGCCGGATCAGGATCAACATTGCTATATAAACCGATAGGTGAAACAAAATCACCAATCGATGCCTGCAATGTATCCCAAGCTGCCAGATAAGGACGGGCTTCAGCCTTATTTTTGATTTTCTGGCTTTCAAATTTCTGGATATCTTTTTGCATTTTATCCAGATTGGCATCACACAATGCCGGAATTTCTGCAGCCTTGAATGAAGGCAAAAGCTGGGTTTGGGTCTCTGCCATGACGGTCTGAGATCCCCCGATCATCGCCAGACAGAGTGTGGTAAATTTCAAGTGTTTTAATGTCATCATCATCTCCAGCTTTTTCTTACTTTTTAGTATCAATATCGATATATATCCATTCTGTAGACAGAATCGGATGGGACTTGTGTCCAATAATATGAGGTTGCGTTAATGCATTACGATAGGTGCTATACAGCATCATGGTTGGCATATTGACCTCTAGAATACGGGTCATTTTGCGATAAACCAGATCCCGTTCAGGACCCGGTGGCATGCTTTGACTCTGTTCATATAAACGGTCATATTCCGCATGCTTAAAGCAGGCATTATTGGTGACATTGACGTTTTTGCCATAGAACAGCTGCATGAAGTTGTCTGCATCCGGATAATCGGCAATCCATGCAGAGCTTTTAAACATGGTTTTACATTGCTTTTCCAGCTTGATGCCTTCAGCAAATGGCATGGCCTTACTGGTCAATTTGATATGAATATTATCTAGGGTCTTTTTCCAGAATTCGCCCTGTTGCTGCCCACGACTGGTATTGGCAGTAATTAGTTCAATCACCAGAGGTTTGCCTTCAGGAGTTCTCCGCCAGCCATCCGCACTGATCTTATAGTTATAGCGATCCAGCAACATGTTGGCTGCCTTGACCGAATAGGGTGTACTGGTTTTATAGGCAGGTGAATAACCTGCAACTCCTGGCGGGATAGGCATGTGCAGTTTTGCACCATCTCCTTTAAGGAGTACGCTAATCATATTTTCAACAGAAAAAGCCATTGCCATCGCACGACGTAAGGCTATTTTTTCTGGTGTAAAACCACCCACTACCGGGTCTTGCATATTCCAGTAATGGTAGTTAATCGATGGCTCCAACATGCGCGACAGCTTGATGCCTTGCTTGGCCAGCTCAGGTTTTAACTTGTCACCATCCAATGCCTGTACGACCAGATCGCCGTCTATTTCCACCAGATCCAGTTCATTTTTCTTAAATGACAACATCCGTGATTGTGCTTCTTCAATCACACGCACATCAATGGTGCCGATTTGAGGCATTTTTTTGCCCTGCATCGCACTGACAATCGCCTGGTCTTCTGCAGTGTTAGCTTTATAGTTCCAGACAAAACCACGGTAAGCCGGATTCGGCTTTAAGATAATGCGTGACCCCGGTGTCCAGCGGTTAAGCACATAAGGCCCTGTACCGACCGGCTTACTCATCACCCAGCCAGCTTTGTCTTTGTACTTTTCGATGACTTCGCGTGCGACTGCGGCAGCCGGACCGTGGGCCAGCAACATCGGAAAGTTCTGATCCGGATTATTCAGCTTGAGTACCAGCGTATAGCGGTCTGGAGTCTGAATGCCTTCAAATGGATTTTCATAGACCTTGCCATTCTTTTTCGCCATGGCTGTCCAAGCTTCCAGCCCTTTGATCCGGCCATCCAGCAACCAGCTATTTGGTGAATTAAGCTTTGGATCTAAGAGACGCTTTAGAGAATAGGCATAGTCATAGGCGGTCAGTTCACGTTTTTTACCACCAAAGACTGGATCATCTGCAAAGTAAATGCCCTTTTTAACTTTAATGGTATAAGTCAAACCGTCTGCACTGACTTGAGGCATATCTACTGCAGTCAATGGCACCAGTTTCGCCGGTGAGGCCAGATAATCATAGGTATATAAGGTTTCGAAAATCGCTGAGTTAATCTTGGCAGAATAACGATCATGGATATAACCGGGGTCGAAACCGGTTTCAGCTGCGGGAAAGACCGTTTTTAAGACTTTATTCGGATTAGCGGGATTAGCAGCCCATGTGGGTGCAGCACCTGCTATCATTAAACTGGCCACTAAGACCCCACTGGCCAGCTTTTTTAAAGCGTTTGTATTCACATTCATACTGGTTCTTAATCTTCTCAAGTTATTTTTTAACAGGCTCAATATCCAGATATTGCCAAACTGCTCTAGTCACCGGATGTGCCTTAAAGCCCTGTACCTGTGGATGAATCAGCCAGTTGCGTACCCGGGTATTGTGCAAAATCCATGGATTATCGGCCTCCATCTGGCGGTTCATCTGCTCATAATATGGAGTGCGTTGCTGAGGCGGCAGTTTCATCGCAGTTTGATACAGCGCGTCATAGGCTTTAGAGGTATAGCAGCTCAGGTTACCTTGCTGGGCATTTGGGCCATACAGCAACTGGGCAAAATTTTCCCCTTCCGGATAATCTGCAATCCAGGCGCCACCCCACATCATGTGTTTGCACTGGGTGGCTTCTTTTAAATTGTCGGCAAAGTTACTGACTTTAAATTCAACTTTTACTCCAATTGCATCCAGGTTCTTTTTCCATAGCTCCGCAGAAATAACGGAAGAGCTTGAGCTGGTCGAGTTCATTTTCAGAACCAATGGTTTACCATCAGGCAAGGTACGGTAACCGTCGGCACCTTTCTTGTAGCCAAAACGATCGAGCAGTTTATTGGCAAGCAATGGGTTGTAGGCAATACTGCTTCTATAATCCGGGTTATATCCACCCACACCTTCAGGAAGAATCATTTCAGCTTTAACAGCATGCCCTTTATATAGCTGCTGGATGGCTTCTTTCTGGTTATAGGACAAGGCAATAGCACGGCGTAGTGCAATTTTTTCCAGTGAATCCCCACCAATCACCGGATCACGCATATTCATGATGGTATAGGTGATTTCCGGCTCTTTATTTGGATAATGCAGGATGCCTTTTTTCTTATATTCACTTTTTAGCTGCTTATTTTCCAGCGCCTGTTCAGCACCACTTGCAGTCAGTTTGTCATAGTCTAATTGTCCAGATTTTAAGGCCAGCCAGCGCGACTGTTCTTCTTCAATGATGCTGATCTTAACCTTGCCAATTTGCGGCATCTGCTTGCCTTGCATGGCTTTAACAATCCGCTGATCCCACTCTGAACCATCCCCCTTAAAGTTCCAGACAAAACCGCGATAATTTGGGTTGGCAGTCAGCTCAATGCGGCTACGCGGTACATATTTGTGTAACTGGTATGCCCCTGTTCCGACTGGATGCTGACCTACTCGATCGCCATAATATTCGATGACTTCACGTGCAGTACCAGCAAAAGCAACATAGGCTAGAATGTAAGGAAAGTTCAGATCTGAACGGGTCAGGGTAATTTGTAAGGTATATTTATCTAGAGCTTTTAAACCGGCAATCGGAGCATCATAGTTAAATTTGCCCGATTTTTTGGCCTGCTGAATGACTTGATCTACGCCAAGAATTTTACCTTCGATAAAGGAAAAAGAAGGCGAATGGTTTTTTGGATCCATCACCCTTTGCATGGAATAAATATAATCCCGGGCGAGCAGTTCACGCTTCTTGCCCTGAAAGGCCGGATCCGGACTGAAATAAATTCCTGGCTTGATTTTAAAGGTATAAACTTTGCCATCCTGTTCCACGACGGGTAAAGACTCGGCGGTATTCGGAGCCAAAATTGCAGGCCGGGCCAGATAGTCATAACGCAACAAAGGCTCAAAAATAGCCTCAGCAACGCTACCACTATAAAAATTATAGGTTTTGACCATATCAAAACCGTCATCAGGTGCTTCGAAAGCCAGGTTTAAAACTTTATCCGGATGTGCAGATGATTTTGCCCAGGCAGTTTGCCCCGAGCTCATAGCCAAGGCCAAAATCGTCATGCTAAAAAGTGCTGATTTCAAATTTGTACCTATTCTTTATCTTGAAGTTTTATTGCTATAGGAAGTTTTAAATACATCATCCCATATTTGCTTCAATGGATGGGTCAAAGCTGGACAGATGGAATAAACTGAACAAAGCGAATTTCATGCCATCCTTGCAAAAAATAGGGATTTCTTCCTGTTTTTAACTGAAAAAAGTTTATTTTTATTAATTATTTAAAACATTATGAATAACATAATATTTTCCATGAATCATTAATTAAATTTTTATCCTTAAAATTCTCACTAAAGTTTATTTCGCACAAAAATAACTCAACCCTGTTTCATCTTATTGCACTATTGTATACCTTTAGGTAAACAAAAAATAAGCATAAGTATCTGTATTTTAAATAATTTATTTTTAAAAAATATTGTATATTTTATGTAAAAATTATGCACCATGATTAAACTTTATTCAATTTCCCTCTCATTTTTGGACTACTTTCTTATTCATTAAATATTTATTTATTGCTTTGACAGGGGTCTCACTTCCTCCTTTCTTCAGATTCGATACACAGACTTCTTAATTTTTCTTCAGTATCGCTTGATAAATTCAAACCTCATTCAATTAAATCAATATTTTTCAATAAATTAAAAATATAAAAATATAAAATTTTATAAGTTGGCATTCGCCTTGCTTAGATCAACCCAGCACTACTTCACATAACAAAAGGGTGAAATTTACGATGAAAAAAAATAAATTGGTCGGATCTATGGGGGCTCCAACCGTCAGCAAAAGACTACTCAAGTTAAGCGCACTCAGCTTAAGTATGATGTGTCTGCCGCTGGCCCATGCCGAAGAAGCTGCATCTGCTGAACAGCCAACTAAAGTTCAGAAAGTGACAGTGACGGGTTCATCAATCAAGGGGGTTGCTGCACAAAGTTCTTCACCAATCACCGTCATCAAAGGTGAAGATCTTGCGAACCAAGGGGTAAGTACTGTTGAAGAAGCTTTAGTAAAAGTCAGCGCGAACCAGGCTGGTTTCTCTACTGCTCAAAACGTAGGTGCAAGTAATACTTCAGGTTCGACAGCCAACTTACGTGGTCTAGGCTCAGACAAAACACTTGTGCTTTTAAATGGCCGTCGTCTTGCCTATAGTGCATTTAGTACAGATAGTACGAACTTAAACATCATCCCTATGGCGATGATTGATCGTATTGAGATTTTACGTGATGGTGCTTCTGCAGTTTATGGTGCGGATGCGATTGCGGGGGTAATCAACTTCATCACCAAATCTGAATACAATGGCTTAGGTGTTACCGGAGCCTTACATGAAACCGAACATTCAGGTGGTGAAAAACAACAGGCTGCGATCTTCGGTGGTTTCGGTGACCTGGATGAAAATGGCTTTAACGTCATGGGCGTCTTGGACTACCGTAAATCTAACCAGATCCATGCTCAACAGCGTAAAGTCAGCCGCCGTGGTGGTGTAATTCCTGAATTAGGTATTGATGCTGGCTCTGCAAGCGGCTTCCCGGCAAACATCTATGATCCAACCACTGGTTATTTAGGTAACCCATACCCAGATGACTGTAATAATGTTCCATGGTCTTCTCCAGATGACGGCTTCTGTTATCTAAATACGCAGGCTTTAATTGCGATCAAACCACAGGTTGAAACACTATCTGCATTAGGTAAAGGGACATTCAAGCTTAATGATTCATTAAATGCGGTTGGTGAATACGTGTTTACACGTTCTGAAGTATCCACTTCAATTGCACCAGACGTTTATGGCCGTACCGTGACTTTACCATCAAGCAGCCAATACTATCCAGGTAATGGTATTACTCCGGCTATTACAGATGGCGAGTTAAGCGGTGATCCACTTCAACTTTACCTCCGTTCTCAGGCAGGTAACCGTCAAAGTATGTCAACCAATGACTCACACCGCTTCTTTGCAGGTATTGAAGGTGAGGCATTAGGCTGGGATATTAACGCAGGCGTGTCATACGCGAAAAGCGAAGCAACTGATGAATTTACAGGTGGTTACTTACACCGTAGCAACCTGCAAACTGCATTGAATGAAGGTCGTATCAATCCATTCGGTCCAGCACGTCCAGGCGATACCCCTTGGGAATCATTTGTGATTAATGGCGAAACTAACATCGCCTCTTTAGAGTCTACAACTGCAGACTTTACGATCAGTCGTCCAATTTTTGAATTACCTGCAGGTGATGTTGGCTTTGCCTTCGGTGGTAGCTTCACGACTCAGGACTGGGAAGCGAAAGTAAACTCTGAAATCGTGGCTCAAGTACCAGGTTCTGGTATTGACCCGAGCAAACCAATCAGTAAGGGTGATCGTGACATCACAGCATTCTTTACTGAATTCCAGATCCCAATCTTGCCAAGTCTGGAAGCTCAAATTGCTGCCCGTTATGATGACTATAGCGACTTCGGTGATACCTTCAACCCGAAAGTTGGTCTACGTTGGGAACCAATGAAGGAAGTCATGTTCCGTGCATCTTATAGCACCGGTTTCCGTGCACCAAGCTTGTACGAAATCAACGCGCCAATCAGTGAAACCTGGACAGGTGCGAAATACAATGACCCTGTGTTATGTCCAGGTGGCACGCCAGTCGAACCTAAATATCAGGTTGAATGTAATACCCAGTTTAAGCGTACCCAAGGTGGTTCACCTGACCTGCAACCAGAAGAATCTACATCATTCACTGCTGGTTTAGTATTTGAACCAATCAAAAACCTGGTTTTCACTGCTGACTACTTCAATATCGAGATCGATGGTCTGGTAGGTACAGTGGGTGAATCATCAATCTTTGATAATCCAGACCTTTATGCAGACCGTTTCATACGTGATAGTGAAGGCCGTATCCAGCACATCCGTACTACCCTGATGAACTCTGGCGGTTTAAAAACTTCAGGTGTAGACCTGAGCCTGAACTACCTGACACCTAAAACATCTACTGGTCGTTTCGGTTTCGGTATTGATGGTACTTACGTGATCAATCTGGACTACCAAAGTGAACCAGGCGGTGAATGGTCTAGTCTGGTAGGCAAATATGAAGACCCGGCAGTAGTTCGCTGGAAACATGTTGCCAATCTGAACTGGTCTTATGAAGACTGGAAAATGATCTTTGAACAACAGTTCACTCGTGGTTATGAAGACTACTCTGGCGAACGTGATGTGGGTGACTACACACTTTATAACTTCGCAACAACTTATAAAGGCTTCAAAAACCTGGAGTTGACTGGCGGTATCCTCAACATCTTTGATGAAGAGCCTGCTGCATCTGATGTTCTGGATAACTTCCAATACGGTTATGACCCTCGTTACTCAGATCCTACAGGTCGTACTTATTACCTCCGTGGTACTTACAAATTCTAAGACAAGCTTTCTGCAAATACAGCGTCATGCTGTATTTGCAGTATTCATATCATTTCAGCCAAACAAAAAATAATGCAGCTACCTCATCTTTGAAATAAACCGTTATTTCTTATTTGTCTTAAATTCCAGGAGTCATGATGAGCACAACGTTTGAAGATATAGAAAAAAGCTCCGCCAAAAAATTGACTGGAATTGGTGTCGTGATTTTCTTGCATATCCTGGTGGGCCTGGTGCTAATGGCAGGTATGGCAAAAGACATCATCAAACCGTCAGAAGAACCGGTTGAATTGATGATTATTCAGGATATTAAACCACCAGAACCAGAGCCACCTAAAGAAACCCCACCTGAGCCACCTAAAATTGTAGAAAAAGTGGCACAGGTTCCTGAGGTTAAACCGGTAGAAAAAGTGGTTCCGGTACAGAAAACACAGCCTACACCAACCGTCACTCAACCGGTTGCAGAACCAACGCCTGTAGCTGCAGCAGTACCATCCCCAAGTCCGGTGGCTGCACCAGCCCCAGTTGTTGCAGCGGCGCCTGCTGCTCCACCGCAACCAACTGGCGTTACACGTGGCGTATCTCAAGGTGAAGCGGGTTGTAAGCGTCCAGATTACCCGCGCGATGCATTAATGAATGAAGAGCAAGGTAATGTGCTGATCTCTGTCTTTGTGAATACCGACGGCAAAGTGAAAGATGCCAAAGTAAAAAAATCCAGTGGCAGCCGTTCACTCGACCGTGCAGCGTCCAAGGCTTTCAGCTTATGTACCTTCAAGCCTGCAATGAAAAATGGTGAACCACAAGAATCTTGGTACGACATTCCCTACGAATTTATCTTGGACTGATCCAGACAACAGATTAAAAAACAAAATGAGGAGATTCATTATGAAAAACGCACGACACACTTTAAAAAATATCACTGCTGCAAGTGTCATTGCGGCAAGTACTTTACTACCTTTGCAAACCGTATTTGCTGAAGAATCCCCTACACCTGCAACGACCGTCACTGAAACGGAAACCACAACTCCTGCGACTGTCGCTGAACCTACACCGCCAGCACCTGCTGCAGCTGAAAAACCTGCCAGCAACCCTTATGGTCTGGAAGCCATGTGGAAAGAAGGCGATATGGTTTCCAAAGTGACCCTGTTCATTCTGGTAATCATGTCAATCGGTACCTGGTACATCATGATCACCAAGTGCTTGCAACAAGGCAAGATTCGCAAACAGGCCAAAGAAGCAGAACATCAGTTCTGGGAATCTTCTTCACTGGATAATGCAGCGCAAAATCTGGATGAAGCCAGCGTATATCGTTTTATTGCTGAAAAAGGCATCAAGTCAACCAAAAACCATGGCGGTACTTTACTAGAGCGTATCGACTTTAATACCTGGGTTACGATTTCTATTTCACGCGCAGTCGACAAGATTCAAAGCCATCTAAGTGGTGGTTTGGCCTTCCTTGCAACCGTAGGTTCTACTGCACCTTTCGTAGGTCTGTTTGGTACCGTTTGGGGCATTTACCATGCCTTGACTGCAATTGGTATTTCTGGTCAGGCGTCAATCGATAAAGTTGCTGGTCCGGTCGGTGAAGCACTGATCATGACCGCAATCGGTCTGGCAGTGGCAGTTCCTGCAGTACTTGGCTACAACTGGTTAACTCGACGTAATAAAGCGGTGATGGAAGAAGTTCGTACCTTCGGTTCTGACCTGCATGCTGTACTACTGAGCGGCGAAATCAGCTCAAACAATCCTGTTCACCGCGACACAAAATAAAAATGGGGGTCAACCATGGGAATGATGGTCAATTCAAACGACAGCGATGATGAGGTCATTGGTACCATTAATACCACGCCTCTGGTTGATGTGATGCTGGTACTGCTGATTATCTTTCTGATTACAGTACCGGTTGCAATTCATACCGTACCGGTCGATCTGCCTGAAGAACGTAATGTCCCGTATGAAACCAAGCCGGAAAATATCCAGCTGGCAGTCAATAAAAATGGCGATATCTTCTGGAATGAATCCTATATTCCGGACAAGGCAATTTTACTGACCCGTTTACAGGCAGAAGCCCAGAAACGTCCTCAGCCTGAAGTGCATATTCGCGGTGATCAAAGAACAGCTTTTGAAGCGATTGATCAGGTCATCAGTACTACTCAGCAAGCAGGTATTGGCAAGATTGCATTTGTCACGACCCCGCCCGCTTCACCTTAAGATTGAGGGAGAATCCAGTTATGGGAATGAATGTTGGCTCAAATCAGGATGATGATGTAATGCTGGACGTCAACATGACACCATTGATTGATGTCATGCTGGTCTTGCTGATTATGTTTATTATCACTATTCCGTTGCCGAATAATTCGATTAATATCAACCTGCCAAATGGCACACCACCACCGACTGAGGAAAAACCGCCAGAGATTGTGAATTTGCGTCTTGATGCTCAGGGCCAGATCTTCTGGAATGATCAGCCGGTAGCGAATGCTCAAGCGCTGGAAGCCTTATTTAAAACCGTGGCGCAAAAAGCCGATCAGGATCAGATTAAAATCAAGGCTGATCGTGCAACTGAATACAAGCATATCGCGATGGTGATGGCTGCGGCTCAGCGTCTGGAAGTAAAAAAAATCGGAATTGTCAGCAACAACAATTCTTAAGTGTACAGAATCAAAAAAACCCAGCATCTGCTGGGTTCTTTATTATTCAATATCTTACATTTGTGACTGGATATAGTTTTGCAGACCAATCAGCTCAATCAAACGTAACTGTTTTTCTAACCAGTAAGTATGGTCCTCTTCCGTATCTGACATTTGCTGGCGCAGCATGTCACGGGTCACATAATCGCCCTTCTCTTCACAAAGTTTTACCCCTTGAGCCAGCTTTTCACGGACATGATACTCAAGCTTCAGGTCAGCTTTCAGGCAGGTCACCACATCTTCACCAACTTCGATGTCATCACGCTGCATATTTGGCGTACCTTCAAGGAACAGGACACGACGAATCAGGGCATCTGCATGCTGTGCTTCTTCCTGCATTTCATGGTCGATGCGTTCAAAGATTTTCGTCAGACCCCAATCTTCATACATACGAGAGTGAATCAGGTATTGATCACGAGCAGCCAGTTCGCCACCGATCAGCATATTTAAATAATCTACGACTTCTGGATTACCGCGCATTTGAATTACTCCCTGCTTTTATCATCCTATTATGGAGAAAAGATTTTCGATTTGCAAAAGCAAAATTATGGTAAATGTCTGATTTTTATATAATTAAAATGAGAAGCACTTGCATTTACGCTCTCTGTTCGACCAAATCCCATTTATAAAACAATATCTTGCATTTTTCGTTCCGTTTTTATTCAATCCAGCAAGCTGGAATATTCAAACGTTAATTTTTGTAAATATTAATAAGCACTTATCTTGTTGCTTATTTTTATTTTGGACTCACCTGTTTGGCCTGGTTCATGCATAATTGTGCCTACGATGAAAGAAGTTAAAACGACAACGGTTTAAATATGACATTACAACATAGCACAGCACCTGTTCTGGTCACCGGCGCATCTGGCTATATCGCCAGTTGGGTCATCCAGAAACTTTTAAAACAGGGTTATACCGTACATGCCACTGTACGCGATCTGAATAAAACTCAGAGTTATACACACCTAGAACAAATTGCAGACAGCAGTCCGGGAACCTTAAAGCTGTTTGAAGCCAACTTGCTCAAGCCCGGTTCTTTTGATGCGACCATGGAAGGTTGTGAAATTGTCTTTCATATGGCCTCGCCTTTTGTGGTCACCAATTATAAGGATGCGCTTAAAGACATTATTGAACCAGCAATTCTGGGTACGCAAAATGTGCTGAATAGTGTCAATAAAACTGAATCTGTCAAACGTGTGATTGTCACCTCAAGTATTGCCTCAACGTATGGGGATGCGATTGATATTTTGCAAACCGAGCACACTAGTTTTGATGAATCTCACTGGAATACCACCAGTTCAGAAACCCATCAGCCTTATCCGTATTCCAAAGTCATGGCAGAACGCAAAGCTTGGGAAATGGCGGAAGCGCAGGATCGCTGGGACCTGATCTGTATCAATCCGGCACTGGTCTTTGGGGAATCCTTAACGCCTAATACTCAATCAGGCAGTGTGGAAGTTCTGCAACAGTTTGCCAATGGCATGACTTTACTCGGCGTTCCACCGATGTGGAATGGTGTGGTGGATGTTCAGGATGTTGCTGAAGCCCATATCCGTGCCGCCTTTAATCCGGAAGCGCATGGCCGTTATATTATCTGTAGTGAGACTTTAAGCCTGCTAGAAATGGGGAAAATCCTGCGTGAAGCATTTGGTCCAAAATTCCCGTTTCCGCGCAACCAGTTGCCAAAAACGGCTTTCAAGATTTTTGGTCCTCTGGCAGGCTTTAGCCGTAAATTTGTTGAACTCAATATGGGTTATCCAATTTTCTTTAATGCCCAAAAAAGTAAGGATGAACTCGGTCTGGAATACCGTCCGGTAAAAGAGAGTCTGGTCGAACATTTCCAGCAATTACTGGATGATGGTCTGGTAAAAAAATATATTCCTTAATCGTACTCGCTCAAACCCGATCTGACAGTGACCGATTTTTATTGTATCTGTCAGATTAAGTTTGAGCTTATGCATCAAGTCATTTATCGGCAAGCTTATGACGACTGCTTAAAAATCTACTTAAGCAGAAGTCCAACGCGCATTTTTCCACGCTTGCTGTTGCTTTGTATTTAGAAAAGTCCAAGCCACAAAACGACTCTCTTTTTGCCCCTGCGTCATTTTAATGGTTTTTACATCCACTGCACCGCACTTACGTAAGGTATTTAATAGCATAGGCAATGTGGTTTTCTTAGAAACCAGTGTACTAAACCAAAGACATTGCTCAGCAAACTGTGTACTCTCTTGTACCATCTGGCAAACAAAGCGTTCTTCTCCACCGTCGCACCACAACTCGTTCTTTTGTCCACCAAAGTTTAACACCACTTTAGACCGATCAACCGGTTTGCCAAGTTTGCGTAATTTTTGCGTTGCTGTGGCATTTGCTTCATCTTGCGAAGCATGAAATGGTGGGTTACACAGGGTCAAATCAAAACGATCTGAAGGTTTAATCACACCTTTGAAAATATTGCTCGGTGTCTTTTGCAATCGAATCTGAATCCCCTTCCTGAGATTCGGATTTGCCTCTACAATAAATTGAGCACTTTTAACCGATGCCGAATGAATGTCTGAGCCGACAAATTTCCAACCATAACTACGATGCCCAATGATCGGATAAATACAGTTCGCACCTATCCCAATATCTAACACCTGAACTGCACGCCCTGTTGGAATCTGACCTTTATTGCTATCACTTAACAAGTCCGCCAAATAGTGAATATAGTCCGCTCGACCTGGAATCGGTGGGCAAAGATAATCTTGAGGAATATCCCAATATTGAATGCCGTAAAAATGCTTGAGCAATGCTTTATTGAGCATTTTCACAGCTTGAGGATCAGAAAAATTGACTGAAAGATCGTTATATTGATTCGGGCTGACAAAAGGCGCAAGTTCCGGACAGCTCTGGATGAGTTGAGGAAAATCGTAACGACTGCGATGCAGATTTCGTGCATGTAATTGCGATTTTTGTTGCGGAAAAGATTTCTTTGCTTGCGCCATGTGTATGCCAATAAATCAAAGGGAGAACAAAATCAATCAGGCAGGATTTATACCTGCAAATGAATCTATTGTACGTGAATTCAACTTACATTGCCGAACCCATCCTTGTATTTGTCTATCCTCCCCTCTCATTCACCTATAGTTTTGAATTAGCAATAAAAAAGACACCTTAAGATTCATCATCCTGGGTGTCTTTTTTTATTTGAGTCATTGTTTAGAACTGATTATTCTTCGATTTGCCCATGCTCTTTCATCAAAGCAATAAATTGCGCTTCATTGATCACGGGCACACCGAGTTTTTCTGCTTTATCGAGCTTAGAACCCGCTTTTTCACCCGCCACCACACATTTGGTTTTACTCGATACACTGCCACTGACCCGTGCACCTAAGGCTTGCAACAGTTGTGTTGCTTCATCACGTCCCATAGAACTTAAAGTTCCAGTCACTACCCAGCTTTCACCATTCAGTGGTTGGCGCGTTGGTGCAATTGGCGCATCCCAATGAATACCGGCAGCCAACAAGCGATCCAATACTTCCAGGTTATGCGGTGCCTGGAAGAAATCAACAATCCACTCTGCGGTAATATCACCAACATCCGGTGTTTTCTTTAAAGCGTCTACATCAGCACTACGTAAAGCGTCGAGAGTCTGGAAAGTATTGGCCAGCATACGTGCTGTCGTTTCACCTACGCCACGAATCCCGAGCGCATAAATAAACGCTGCCAATGTAGTTTTCTTGCTGTTCTCAATCGAATCAATGAGATTTTGAACGGACTTTTCACCCATTTTTTCGATTTGCAGTAATTGCTCACGATGCTCATGCAAGTGATAAATATCCGAGACATCTTTTAAAAGATTGAGATGTAACAGTGACTCCACCCAGCGATCGCCCAGACCTTCGATATCCATAGCCTTACGTGAAACAAAGTGACGGATGGTTTCGATGCGCTGCGCCGCACAATACAGTTCACCTGAACAACGTGCCAGTGCTTCACCTTCCGGCATGACGACTGGAGAACCACACACCGGACAGTTCTCAGGTAAATACACTTCTACAGCATCGGCAGGACGAAATTCTGGCCAGACTTTTTCAACCTTAGGAATCACGTCACCACTACGATAAACGCTGACGGTATCTCCGATTCTTACATCCAGACGGTGAATTTCACCAATATTATGCAGGGTCACATTGGAAACCGTCACACCGCCCACGGCAACCGGATTTAAACGTGCCACAGGGGTCAACGTTCCGGTACGGCCCACTTGCCAGTCAATATTTTCAACGGTGGTCAGTGCCGCCACTGCCGGGAATTTATAAGCGGTTGCCCAACGTGGTTCACGGCTCAAGAAACCCAGTTTTTGTTGCTGTTTCAGGTCATTGACCTTAATGACCATACCATCGATTTCGACACTAAGCTTTGAACGTTCTTCAATGATCTGCTCGTAAACTTTTTGCACTTCCTGGATGCTACTGCAGATAAAATGCCGCTCACCCACAGCAAAGCCAAATTGCTGTAGCCATTCCAGACTGCCTGACATTGTGGTTTGACCATGATGTGGTACACACTGGGCAATTCCATAAGCATAGAAAGCCAAAGGTCTAGAAGCTGCAATATTCGGATCAAGCTGGCGTAAACTGCCGGCCGCAGCGTTACGTGGATTGGCAAAAGTTTTTTCGCCTTTCGCTGCATTGGCCGCATTCAGACGTTCAAAGCCGGATTTCGGCATCAGCACTTCGCCTCGCACTTCCAGTAATTCTGGAATCACGCCATTCACTGGAGACAGAAATTTCGGCAGGTTACGAATGGTTTTAACATTCTGGGTAATATCTTCGCCAGTTTCCCCATCACCACGAGTGACACCACGAACCAGTACGCCATGTTCATACCAGAGGGAAATTGCCAGACCGTCAAATTTCAGCTCAACATCGTATTCAATCTTTTGATTGGGTAAACGCTCTTCAATACGGCGTGCGAAAGCAAACAGATCATCCTGATTAAAAACGTTGCCTAAAGACAGCATTGGCACCGCATGCGTTACGGTCAGAAATTTGGAAAGTGCCTGACCGCCTACTTTAACTGTCGGTGTGTCTGGCTGTTGTAAATGTGGATATTGTTCTTCTAAAGCTTTGAGCTGATGAAAGAGCTGATCATATTCACTGTCTTCAATCGTAGGTTGATCCATCACATAATAAGCATGATTATGCTTGGCAATCAGTTGAATCAATTGACGCATTTGCGCAATGACAGTGGCATCTTGGGTCATAATTTCACCATAAAAAAGGGCGGAAAATCCGCCCTATACAATATTCAGCTTTTCGCTATTATAAAAATCGGATTCTGCAGATTCAATATTGGAATATTAAACTTCTGCAGTCTGTCCAGCACGATAATCAATCGCCTGATGACGCCAGAATTCACGTAATTGCGGGGTCATTTCCTGCTGGTTCTGATCATAAACCAGACCATCCACTTCACGCGCAATCAGACGTGAAATGCTGTCCATGGTATCGAAGGCGTTCTGTACATCGCTATGCGGTAAAGCTAGGAAGAACGCCAGACCTTTGACTTCTTCAGTCGACAAAGTTTCTAAGTCAAAACCTTCCATACCGGTATCCGCCATACGCAACACCGAAAATAGCAGTTTCGAGCCATCTTCACTATAACGATGGAAACATGCTAACTCACCATAACGCAGGCCATATTTCAGTAAAACTTTTAGGGTTTTTTCGCCTGAAAGAGCACGGCCTTGTGGATAAACATGCAATGAAATAATCGTTTCAGCATTAGCCAGCGAACATTCTTCATCCACAATTTTTTGCTCATGGAGATGTGCATCGAGAATACTGCTTTCATCATTAAAGTCAGAAATTTCAGCTTTTTCAATATTACTATTCAGGCTAAATTCAGCTGCTTTAGGCTCTTTTTCTGTTTCTGCTACTTCTACTGTTTCAGGCTTATTTTCTTGTTCAGCAGATGTTGCGGTTTCTTCAGTTTTGGCTACTTCCGGTTCTGCTTCTTCTGCAACCACCGGTGTGTCGAGTCGGCTTGCTGCTTTAGTTTCTGGCTGGGCGGTTTCAACCAAAGTTGGCTCTACTTTGACTGCTTCTTGTTGTTCTGTCTCAGGTGCAATGTTGTCTACTGCTTCTTCATTCAGACTCGGTTCCACACGTGCAGCTGCCGGACTTTCTGTTTTAGACAGTTGAGATCGTACATGCCTTGGAATAACCGGAGTCTGGCTGTCAGGATCAATATGCAGATCCGCATCCAGTGACGGTACAGCCTCCGCAGGTTTTTTCAAGATCAGTCTTATGCCGAATAGCATAATCACAATTGCAATAACAATCCCGATAATTGTGGTGATTTCCATGTTATACCTCCGCAGCTAAGCCGTATTCTTTTGCCTGTTCCAAATTTACTGTCACTAATTTTGAGGTTCCCGGTTCAGGCATGGTTACACCTAAAAGATCAGTCGCCATCATCATTGCAAGTTTGTTATGGGTAATATAAATAAATTGCACTTGTTCAGAAAGCTCTTTGACTAAATTACAAAAACGTCCCACATTGGCATCGTCCAGCGGTGCATCCACTTCGTCCAATACACAGAATGGTGCCGGATTTAGGCGGAAAATTGCAAAGACCAGTGCTAATGCGGTTAAAGCCTTTTCACCACCAGAAAGCAATGCCAGTGAGCTGTTGCGCTTGCCCGGTGGGCGAGCCATCAGTTTTACACCCGATTGCCATCCATCTTCAAGACTTAAACTCGCTTCACCGCCCTCAAATACTTTCGGGAACAGGTTTTGTAGCTCGGCATTGACCTGATCGAAGGTATTCATAAACAGCTTACGGGTTTCCTGATCAATACTTTTCATTGCTGCCTGCAGCTGTTCAACGGTATTTTCCAGGTCCTGAATCTGATGGCTGAGTTCGTCATAGCGTTTCGAAACTTCTTCATACTCTTCAGAAGCTGCCAGATTCACTGCACCCAGTTTATCGAATTGAGCCTGTGCTTTTTCCAGTTTGGCCTGATGTACTTTTACATCAATATTCAGCCCTGAAATTACTTCACTATTCAATTCTTTCAGTTGTTCTGAATAATGCTGTAAATCAGATTTGGTAGCTTGCCAAGCCAGACGTTTGGCTTCGAGTTCAGTACGCAATTGTTCATCTTGCTGCTGGAAAGTGTGGCGCTGCTCAGTCAGGTGCTGCTGCTTGCTTTGGATCTGATTCAACTCGATCTGCCAGTCTGCCCAGGTCTTTTGCAGTTTTTCCGTAATCAGCGCCTGTTCATTAAACTGGCTCTGTAAAGCTGGCAATTCCAGCTGTACCGGATCAACAAACTTTTTAGCCTGTTCTATTTGCGCAATAATCTGCTGATATTGTTCTTTTAAAAACAGCTGGTCTTTTTCTAGCAGTTCAGCCTGCTGCTGGCTTTGTACTGTTTGACGGCGCAGTACTTCTAATTCCTGCTGCGCTTGCTGAGTGACTAGCTGTGAGTCTTCAAGTTGAGCATTGAGTTCTTCCAGCTGAAATTGCAAGGTCTTGTAATTGGGCAGTGCCTGTTCCAGTTTCAGATTCAGTGCATGCAGATCAATTTCCAGATCATCTTTCTGCATCGCATCTTCTTCCAGCTGCTCATCCAGTTGCTGTAACTGGTTCTGCAGTTGCTGTTTTTGTACCGCAAAGGCCTGTGTCGCACTTTGGACTTTGGCAATGTTCAGATCAAGCTGTTGTAACTGCTCTTGTGCCTGCTTCTGCTGCTCATTGATGCTTTGAATCTGGCTTTGCAAAGTTTTTACTTGAGCAGTGAGTTCAGGTAACTGTTGCTCTAGATCTGCGAATTTCGGTTCAAGCTGAGTCAGTTGCTGCTCAATTTCATCCAGACGGATACGATGACTCAATGCCCCTTGTCCCGCCTGACTGGCTTCATCATAGTCCAAGGCAATTACCCAATCTGGTCCAACATGATAGCCATCTAGACTAAGAATTGATTGGCCTGTACGCAACTGCGTTTGTAAACCAACTGCCTGTTTAAAGTTCTCAGCTACGGCCACCTGTTGCCAGAGCGAATATTGAGGCGCTTCAATCCAGTCTGCTAAACAATGGAGTTCAGCGATCTGAATATTATCCTGTATCATCTGAGCTTTAAGCTGGCGTGCACTATTCTCTAAAAAATGCTCAGTTTCTTCTAATACTTGTGCAGAAAGCCATTTCGCCAGGAACTTTTCAATCAGGCTGGCATGAGCTTTGGCCTGTGGATTCAGCTTCAACACCTGCATTAACTGCACCACATCCGCTTTGACGTTTGGATTGGCTTTGGTCAGTAACTGGCTCAGGTTTTTGCGTTCTGATTGCAGCACCTGAATTTCCGATTTCAGCTGTATGAACAATTGCTGCTGACTTGCCTGTTCTGCCTGTAGCTGCTCAAGCTCAGTTTTCAGTGTTTTGAGCTGAGACTCAAAGCCAGTGATTTGCTGTTCAGCTTCAGCTTTATCAGCCTGATACTGTTCCAGCTCTTCTTGCTGCGCTTGCTGCTGAATTTGTGCTGCCTGCTGCTGCAAGGTTTCTTTTTGCTGTTCAATCCGGACAATATTTTTAGCCAGCTGTTCACTTTGCGCCAGCATTTGCTGTTTACGTTGTTGCTGTTGCTCAACCTGGGTTTTAATTTGAGCAAACTGGGCAGCAATTGTGCCTTGCTGGGATTTCAGATCAGTCAGACCCTGGTTTTGTTCCTGACTTTGACCTTCCTGCTGCTGCAATTGTGCAGTCTGATCTTCGAGTTGTTGATACAGGGTATCCAGTTGCAATTCAATCAGCTGTAAACGTTCTTTGGTCTGCGCTTTTTGTTCTTCCAGCTTCACCAGACTGCTTGAGTTCTGCTGCAATAAGGACTGCTTTTGCTGCAAGGTCATTTCCAGTTCGCTGAGCTTTTTCTCGGCCTGTTGCCATTCAGTTTGTAGCGGTGTGGACTGTTGAATCAGGCGCTGGAACAGTTCACTGGTCGCTCCCAGATCATGCTCAACAGTAGTCAATTCAGAACGTACCAGCTTAAAATTCTCGCCCAGCGTATTCATCTGCACAGTATATTCTTCTTGCAAACGCTGGCTTTGTCCACACTGGAACGACAGGATTTCAATCTTGATGGTACGGATCTGGCCTTCCAGTTCTTTATATTGAATCGCAGTTTCTGACTGGCGTTTTAAGGTTTTAAGCTGAGACTTTAACTCTGAGGCAATATCTTCCAGACGCGACAGGTTCTGCGTCGTGTGATCCAGATGCAGCATGGTCTCGCGGCGACGTGCCTGATAACGGGAAATACCGGCAGCTTCTTCAATAAAGACTCGCATTTCTTCCGGCTTGGCATCCACCAGACGGTTAATCATGCCCTGTTCAATAATTGCATAAGAACGCGGTCCTAGACCGGTTCCCAGAAAAATATCGGTAATATCACGACGTCGGCATTTGGTGCCATTCAGGAAATATTCAGACTTACCATCACGGTTAACCTGACGACGCACTGCCAGCTCATTATAGGCATTATACGCACCGCCCAGCTTGCCATAGGTATTATCAAAGCGCAGTTCTACACTGGCGATGCCCACCGGTTTGCGCTTGGCTGTTCCGGTAAAAATCACATCCTGCATGCTGCCACCACGTAGTTGGCGCGCACTGGACTCACCCATTACCCAGCGTATGGCATCAATCACATTTGATTTACCACAACCATTGGGTCCCACCACTGCAGTCCGGTTATCCTTGAAGTGTAAGGTGGTACTGTCAGCAAAAGATTTGAAGCCTGAAAGTTTTAAACTGCTTAAACGCATAGTGTCCTGATTTAACGTCGTGAGCGTCTGGCCCACGCGAGTTCAATTTGTTTCATCCGTGTCAGAGATTCCAACACAAGGTTGCGCAAGTGTCGACAAAAATCTTCCATAAATAACGTCGCCTGATGGGATTTACGAATTAAAATCGCTTCCGTCACCAGTTTAAATAATTCAAAAGATTCCTGTAGCTCACGTCTTGAAATATTCAGGGTCAGAAAATAGCTACGGCGTAAAGATGGCAGCAGTTCCTGATAGTAGCGCATCAGGTAAAGATTACCGACCATCTCCTGTTGCTGGGCCATTCCCTGAAAGATCAAATCATAAAACTTTTCGGTATGGCCTTGGCGGGTTTCGGCTTCCAATTGTTCTAATAATAGCTGAATGCGCTCTGCCTCATGACTGCGCCAGGTCTCTGCCATACGATGTACCATCTGCCCCAGCAATAAAGAGGTCAGGTCAAACAGGGCACGAACCTGCATGGCCGACATTTCCGAGACAATAGCGCCGCGACGCGGGAAGATTTCAATCAACTGGGTACGTTCAAGCAAGAGCAAGGCTTCTCGGACTGATCCCCGACTGACGTCAAGCTCCGATGCAATTCTGAGTTCCTGGATGCGTTCGCCTTCAACCAGTTCACCCCGGATAATCTGTTCACTGATATGCTTGGCAATCTGTTCAGACAAACTGTGTGCTTCTTGTTGTTGCATACTGTTCCTGTCTTATTTTTATTGATGCAAGTGCAGTCATTCTGGATGACTTTTCAGTTATTAAACGGCTTTTTTGCAGAAAATACTTTGACATTGTCAGACAATCTTGTGTCTATACAGCCAACCCAGTCAAAGAAAAAGGAGAATAGTGACCCATTCTCCTCAAAAAATTTAGCTAATAAAAAATGAGTAGTTCAGGTAGTAAAGCCTTGATAGATAAAATACAGACCAACTGTAGTCAGTAAGGCCGCAAAACATTTTTTTAATAGAACTGGTGATAATAAATGCGCCACTTTTGCACCAAATTTTGCAGTAATAAAACTCATCACACTAATACCAATAAACGCATAAATATGAATATAACCAATCGTATTTGGCACTTCGACTTCAGCTTTCTGACCAAACCAGATGAAACCTAAGGCACCGGCCACCGCGATCGGCAAACCGCAGGCAGCAGAAGTGGCTACCGCTTTCTGGATGACGACACCACAACGATTCAGGAAAGGCACAGTCAAACTGCCGCCACCAATCCCGAATATGGCCGATGCCACGCCAATGCCACCACCCGCTGCCAGCTGTAATGCGGCTGAAGGCAATTTCTGATTCGGATCAACCTGATAATGTGCGCCTCTAAACATTCTGAATGCAATCCAGACTGCAAAGAAGCCAATCAGCAATTGCAGACCTTGGCCCGATAAATAATCTGCAATTCCAGCTCCTAAGAATGAGCCAATGACCAGGCCGGGTGCCAGATTACGCACTACCTCCCATAACACTGCCCCTCTCTGATGATGCGCCATCACCGAACTAATTGAGGTCACAATAATCGTGGCCAGAGAAGTTCCGACTGCCATATGCATAATCACGCTTGGATTGTACTGGAGCTGGGTAAAAACAATGTACAGGATTGGCACGATAATCAGACCACCACCAACGCCAAACAGGCCTGCGGCAAATCCTGCAATTGCACCAATCAATAAATATATGATTAACTCCATAACGACATTTACCACGTTTAGATTCAAATGGATGTAGAAACTCGCGAACTGCAGCAACGTTTAAGTCAAGCAGGCCAACTCCCTGAAGTGCTGCTGATCAAGCCCATTACCACATCGACCAATGACGATGTCCGGGAACTAGCAACCAAAGGGGTACAACAGGTACTGGTGTGTAGCCGCGTGCAAACCCAAGGACGTGGACAGCGTCAACGTCAGTGGATTTCTCCTGAGGGGAACATCTATTTAAGCACATTGCTGCATACACAAAAAGCAATCGATGGTCGTCTGGCGCTGGAAATTGCATTAAATATCCTGCAAATGCCAAGTCTAAAAGGACTGGACTTGCAGGTAAAATGGCCCAATGACCTGTACAGCCTGCAAGGGAAATGGGGCGGCATTCTGATTGAACCGATTTCGACCCAACAGGTGGTGGTCGGCGTCGGGATCAATATCAGTCCACTCACGGAAAGCGTTCCAGACCAGCAGGTGACTTCTCTGACTGAATTGGGACTACAGCATGCTTCACGTGTGGATCTGATTGCCGAGTTGTATCTGGCTATTCAGCAAGCGGGTGAATGGTTTAATTATGGCAGTCAGAATCTACCAGCACGGTTTAAGCAATATGCCGCATTTTTCCAGCAAACAGTTGAATTTACCGATATTCAAGGCCAATATTCCGGAACTTTCCTCGGCATTCAGGACGATGGTGCCGTTATTATCGAAACGGATGCAGGTACGCAGATATTTTATCAGGGGCAACTCCGTCTTAAAAACGGCGGCTGAACAGGCATCATTCAATGAAAAAACTATGGTTGGATATCGGCAATACACGGCTCAAATACTGGATTACGGAGCAGAACCAGATCATTGAACATGCCGCGGAAATGCATTTACAATCCCCTGCCGACTTACTTCTTGGCTTGATTCAGCACTTTAAAAGTTTGGGTCTGCATCAAGTCGGAATTTCTTCAGTACTGGACAAAGCGAATAATGTCCGTATTCAATCGATTCTGACCTGCCTGAACATTCCTGTGGTTTTTGCCAAAGTACAGGCACGCTATGCCGGTCTGATCTGTGGCTATGATGATCCTTCACAGCTTGGGATTGACCGCTGGTTGCAGGTGCTGGCCGTTGCCAAGTCAGCCGATCAAAATTACTGTGTCATCAGCTGCGGGACTGCCCTGACCATTGATCTAGCCCAAGGCCAAGAACATCTCGGCGGTTATATCCTGCCGAATCTGTATTTACAACGCGATTCCCTGATCCAGAATACCAAAGGCATTAAAATCCCAGATGTAGCTTTCGAGGAACTCAGTCCTGGACGCAATACCATTGATGCCGTGCATCATGGCATTTTATTCGGTCTGCTCAGCACCATTGAAAAAGTACTGCAAGATTTTCCGGCACAGCTGATCCTGACTGGTGGAGATGCTGCACTCTTTGCCCAGCATCTCGAACGGTTTCAGCCCGTGATTGAACCAGACTTATTACTTAAAGGCCTGCAGCATTTTGCAGATCATTTGCCAGACACAGTTTGAGGAGCTCGAGTAACTTTGAAAAATCTGCATAGCCATCCAGCTTGTTAAAATGCCCTGCATTTTTGATTTCAAAAATCTGTGCATTCAGGCTATGGCCCAAACGCAGTGAAATCGGTGCAGGCACATAAGGATCATTGCTGGAAAGCAGCATTACAAAGCGTTTGGCACCATGTGATAGATTGTTCAGATCTAACTTTACTGCCTGCACCATTTTATTTAGTTCCGACCAGGCCACCAATGGTGTATCAAAAGCTGCGACCAGCATGAGCCCGCCAATTTTCAATTGCGTACGGCTATAGTGATCTTCGAGAAACTTTAGAGCACTTAAGCCACCCAAGCCATGCGCAACAATGAAACTATGCTCATCCAGATGCGGAATCTGCAGTTTCAGGTTGTGCTGCCATTCTTCCAGATCAGGTTGAAAAGGGTTGGCCAGCATGATCCGTTTGGCCTCGAACCCTGCGTCTTTGATCTGCCGGCTTAACCATGGATACCAGTGGTCATTTGAGGTCGCCTGATAATCAGGCACGATATAGACTTTCTTCGTTATATTTTTCATAGCATTGTACTTATTATATTGAGAGCAAAATGCTCCGACAAAAGTTAAGTTTTTAATTATTTATTAGCGGATGAAATTCAATATTCCTTATTCAACTTCATCCTGCCATCATTGAACCAATCTATTCATCATCTTCCCTATTCATTGGAAGATTGGATCAGATAAGGCTGAATCACTCGCCAGACTTCCGGCAGTTCAGTACAGCCTTGCGAATTAATGAAATGCCCTTGATGCTCGGCACAGACCACGATAGCATCTAGACTTTCCGCCTGCGCCAGGCTAAAGTCAGGCTGAACCCGATCATCACCTTCCGAATAAATCACTATACGTTCATCAATCTGACGTTTCAGTAAATCAAAATCCACTTCAGCCGCGTCAATGAAAGGATTAACTTCTTCCAGACGTCCCAGTCTACCATTAAAACCGGCCACTAAAACCAGTTGTTTGATTTTTTGATTTTTTAATTCGCGACTTAAATAATGTAATGCAGCCAGACATCCTAAGCTATGTGCAATAAAAATACTGTTTTCGTCAATCCCGTCAATCTGTTCACGCATTTGCTGTTCCCAGACCTCCAGTTTTGGCGTAGTCGATGGGTCAAGTCTGAGTACTTTCAAGCTGACATGTTCCTGCTGGGCTTTTTCCTGAATCCATGGAAACCAGTTTTCTTCAGGACTTGCGGTATAGCCATGCACCACAATCACTTGAGTCATTAGATACATCCTTCTGTATTATTTTATTTCGAATGTTTTCGAGTCTGCCTGATTTTTCTGGAAATTTGGGTAAGCAAATGTTGTTTCGTTTAAAGTGGATATAAAAGAAAATACAGACAATAAAAAAGGCGCTATACGCGCCTTTCTTATTTAAAACAGTTATTTTTTGTCGTTGCCGCCGAACAGTGGACCCATACCACCGCCGCCACCAAACTGTTTTTGCAGACCGCTCAGTGATTTCATCATTTTTGCCATACCCGACGGATTGGCAAATTTCTTCATCATCTTCGCCATTTGCGCATGCTGCTTGATCAGCTTGTTGACTTCTGACACTTCCATACCGCAACCTGCTGCAATACGCTTTTTACGGCTTGGATTCATCAGGTCAGGGTTACGGCGTTCCTTAATGGTCATTGACTGAATAATCGCTTCCATTTTCTTCACTTGCTTTTCAGGATTCGCCTGCGCAATCGCATCTTGAATACCAGAATTGCTCATACCTGGAAGTTTGTCCAGGAAGCCCATCATGCCGCCCATCTTGTTCATCTGCTCGAATTGCATCAGCATATCTTCAAAGTTGAAGCTACCGCCTTTCTGCAATTTCTTCGCCATTTTTTCGGCTTTTTCTTTGTCGATTTTGCGTTCAACTTCTTCGACCAAAGAAAGCACGTCACCCATGCCCAGAATACGCTGTGCCACACGTTCCGGATGGAATGGCTCAAGGGCATCCAGTTTTTCGCCCATACCAAGAAACTTGATTGGCTTGCCAGTAATCGCACGAACAGAAAGTGCTGCACCACCGCGCGCATCACCATCGGTTTTAGTCAGGATCACACCCGTCAAAGGAAGCGCATCGTTAAATGCTTTGGCTGTATTCGCCGCATCCTGACCAGTCATGGCATCGACCACGAACAGGGTTTCAGTCGGATTAATCGCTGCATGCAGCTCTTTAATCTCTTCCATCATATCGTCATCGATATGCAGACGACCTGCGGTATCGACAATCAACACATCGGCAAACTGGATTTTTGCCTGTTCAATTGCACGATTAACGATACTGATTGGCTTTTCAGTAGCACTTGATTCAAGGAAAATCGCGCCAACTTCGCCAGCCACTGTCTGTAACTGCTTGATCGCAGCCGGACGATAAACGTCGGCAGACACCATAGCCACTTTTTTCTTTTGACGTTCTTGCAGAAAGCGTGCAAGTTTGGCTGCAGTCGTGGTTTTACCCGCACCCTGCAAACCGGCAAGCAGTACCACCACCGGTGGTTTCGCTGCAAGGTCAAGGCTTTCATTGGCCTCGCCCATCATTTTGGTCAATTCGTCATAAACGATTTTGACGAAAGCTTGCCCTGGTGATAACTGAGTCATCACTTCCTGGCCTAATGCTTCTTCCTTAACTTTCGCGATAAATTCACGAGTTACAGGTAACGCAACGTCGGCTTCAAGAAGTGCCATACGTACTTCACGTAACGTATCTTTAATATTGTCTTCGGTTAGCTGCCCTGAGCCAGTAACATTTCTTAAACTCTGCGTGAGTCGTTCTGTTAAGGTATCAAACATTGCAAAATCCGCTTAAAATAGCCAGTAGCAAAAAATTGTTTCTTAAAATAGAAAATTTATGCATAGAATGCTATAGGATACTGTAGTTCGCACTGAATTTATATAAATGAATATTCATCACCCTTAAAAAGGTTTGACATGCTTAGCCTACCCTTGGTTTACACGATCTTAGCATTAATCGCTTATACCTCCTCTTTTTGGTATCTGTTCATTCATTTAATGACTAAACGTACTCCAAATCAATGGTTTGTCGGCTTAACAGCTTTAGTTGGACTGGTACTCCATGCTTTGGTTTTATCAGGTGACATGTATACCCCGATGGGGATGAATTATGATGTATTTGCCTTACTTTCCTTTACTTCAGGGCTAATGTTGCTGCTAAGCATCATTTATAGTACCTATCGGCCGATTATTGCGCTAAACCTGATTGGTATTCCCGTCGCTGCGACCGGCCTGATCCTCGGTTTTAGTTTCACCCAGCCAGCGAAAGTCATTGCACAGAATTCCCTGGGTCTGGATATTCATATTATCTTGTCCCTATCTGCTTACGCTGTGTTATTGATGGCGACGATTCAGGCCGTGATTTTGCGGTTTCAGGACCGTGAACTGAAGAAAAAACAGAAACGTCGGATTTGGGTGAATCTGTTGCCATCCTATCAAGATATGGAATCTTTATTGTTCGATATGCTGATGACCGGTTTCATTTTACTGACACTGGCATTGGGTTTCGGCTTCTTTACCATTGATAATTTCTTCGCCCAGCATCTGGCCCATAAGACTGCCTTTAGTATTGTGTCCTGGCTGGTTTATGGCGCATTATTGATTGGACACTGGAAATTTGGCTGGCGTGGCCAGAAAGCAGTTCGCTTTACCCTGCTTGGGTTTGGCCTGCTGGCGCTCGGTTTTATCGGTTCCAAATTTGTGCTGGAAATGCTTTTAAACAAATAAGCTGATTGATCTTCAATATTATAAAAACTCAGCTAAGACTGGGCTTTTTATTTAATTATCCATTCCTTTATCTGGATTTATCCTTCCCACTCGTAGCGATAGCGGCCAGCTCACTACCCGGGGCAATTCTGGGTCTTCCCATTCTGGCAATAAGGCATCTGCCAGTACATTCAGCGGATTATGTCCGAGTGCCTGGGTAGCTGCTTTTACGGCTGACCAGGTACTCATATAGCCTATCAATTGGTAAAAGCTCCACTCGACTTGTAATACCGTCGGCTGTACAGCAATTTCATGAAATGGGAATGGTAGATTTTTGTATCCTTCATCAACATGGCGGCGTTCAGGTGCCCAATAAGGCGCGATCGTCACTTCATAAAAATGTCTGAAATAATGATTCAGATGTTCTTCATCGATGCTGAATACCCCATAATTAATAAGAGCTAAAATGGTATTAGGTTTTGCAATACGGCGAACTTCCGCATAGAACTTGTCCAGATCCAGCCAATGTGCAGCCTGTGCAACTGAAATCAGATCCACACTCTGGTCAACACATGGGATTTCTTCGGCTAAGGCCTGATGATATTGAATTTTCGGATGAGGTTGGGCCTGTGCGATTTGTTTGCTACTCGCATCAATGGCAATCACCTGATCAAAATAATGTGCCAAAACCTCTGAAAACTGTCCTGAGCCACAGCCAACATCTAAAGCTACTTTCGTACTCGGTGCCAACTCTGCCAATATCTTTCCCAAAGTATCCGGATAATGCGGGCGAAACAAGGCATAATCTTGGGACTGCTGGGAGAAATGGTCTTTAAATTCCCGACTTTCCATCTGCACTTTCCTGACCTGTTTTCTCACAGCTTAACTCGATCCGGAAAGGCGACAATAGTAATTTGGTTTCATTTCCAATAATTTTAAAACTAAAAAATTAGCGTATTTTAATTATCTAAATTTTTTAAAAATCAGCGAGTTTAACTATTTTGCTTGATTTGATAATCCGCTTTAAAGTTCTGATAACTACGTCGCTCTGCGGAATTTTCGGTTAAAGCTTCTACTTCCTGCATGGTATTCAGGCAACGTGTAGTGAGCTGGATATATTGCTCGGTGCCATGGCTTTTCCAGGCAATTTCTTTTTCTTCTAAAGGACGGATGACTTTTGCCGGACTGCCAAGTACCAGATTATTTGCTAGCACTTTGAATTTAGCCTTAACTGTACTGTTGGCCCCAACAATGACATTCTCCCCGATTTCGGCCTCATCCAGAATTACACTGTTCATACCGATCAAGGCATTTTTTCGTACCACGCAGCCATGCAGAATGGCACCATGACCAACATGGCCATATTCTTCAACCAAGGTCACACTGTCCGGAAATCCATGAATGGCACAGGAATCCTGTACATTGGCATTTTTCTGGATATGAATCCGGCCAAAATCGGCACGCAACGAAGCGAACGGACCAATATAAACTCCGGCTTCAATGATCACATCACCGATCAGCACAGCCGTAGGATGAACATAAGCTTTAGGGCTGACGACAGGAATAACCCCATCAATCGCATAACATGGCATAGACTCCTCCTTGAGCTACTAGGTTCATGATCTTTTAAATATCAAAAAGTCAATTCCGGCTGCTTTAAGCCACCAAAACGTTTATAAAATTGTGGATGTGCAGGTGGCATAAGACCTTCCGCTGTCCGGGCAGTTTCCAGGAAAAACTCATCTCCTGCTGCAAATACTGTCTGATATAGATTGGTACTCAGGTTGCGCGCAATCAGTGACAACCAGTCTGTTGGCAACAGTTCAAATGGCAGATTCGGGTCTTTTAGTAAAATACGGCGATATTGATGGATCAACAGGATACGAATCTGGAAGGCTTGTACCGGATCCAGTTCCTCTTCATTTTCCACCAGATAGAAAAACTCGCGGAAATCGCTAATAAATTTTTCATAACGCTGATGCAGTTCAGGAATTGGCCAATTGGTTTCAACCATGCGTTTAATGGTTGGATAAGATTCCTGCCAGAGCTGTAAAGTTTCAGCACGAAACACTACGACCTGATCGGTCATCTTGTTATTCAGTAACAGGTTTTGCAGTTTCTGCTGATCACACCCCGGATAGGCCATGACATTGGTCGCGATATTGGCAAAGCCTAACCATTCCAGTTCTTTTTTTAGCGTTTGTTTATTTTCTAGTTCAACTGAACTGAGCAGAACCAGATCCCATTTCTGATCCCATTCATTATGCTGGAAACTATAAATTTTCTGGTCTGCGGTAATAAAACGCTGACGGCTGCTTTCGGTAATCCGGTAATAACTGGTGCGGCCAATCTTTTCTGAACTCAGCCAGCCATTTTGTACCAGACGGAATACGGCGGTACGCACAGAACGCTCATTGAAGCCAAATACATCCATCAGCTGAATCAGGCTGGCAAGACTAATGACTCCCCCAC
This sequence comes from Acinetobacter sp. UBA2581, assembly GCF_002339435.1. NCBI lineage: Bacteria > Pseudomonadati > Pseudomonadota > Gammaproteobacteria > Moraxellales > Moraxellaceae > Acinetobacter > Acinetobacter sp. UBA2581. Next base: position 38,400 of record NZ_DDLD01000115.1, read on the forward strand.
GGTGATAAATGCTGTCACCAAAAATCGTCATTACCAATGAGGTTCCACTGAGGGTCTCATTCTGAATGAAATCATCAATTACTTGTTTTAATTTCGGATTCATTACGTTCAATTTACCTTGTCAAAGCCGGATGACAGACCTGAGCCTGTCATCCAGACGTATTTAAGCGGACTTTCGGATATCAAACACCCGCTGAGCCTTACCTTCAGAACGTGGCAAGCTACCTTCCGGTAAAACTTCCACACTGACACTAATCCCGACCATGGTCTTGATTTGTACTTTCAGCTGATTTGCCAATTGGTGTGTCATATTTATAGCATTATCTTTACGCATTTCGGTACGAATATGCAATGTATCCAGATGACCCTGTTTACAAATCTGAATCTGATAATTTGGAATAAGCTGCGGAATATGCAGGATTTGCTCTTCAATTTGTGATGGGAACACATTCACACCACGAATAATCATCATGTCATCACTGCGACCTACAATCTTGTCCATACGACGCATGGTACGTGCTGTACCAGGCAATAAGCGTGTCAGATCACGGGTACGGTAACGAATCACCGGCATACCCTCTTTAGTAATGGTGGTAAATACCAGTTCACCCAGCTCACCATCAGGTAATACTTCACCAGTTTCCGGATGGATAATTTCAGGATAGAAGTGATCTTCCCAAATGGTAGGACCATCTTTAGATTCCAGACATTCCATCGCTACACCCGGCCCCATCACTTCAGACAGGCCATAAATATCCAGTGCATCAATACCCAGACGTTCTTCGATTTCACGGCGCATTTCATTGGTCCATGGCTCTGCACCAAAGATCCCGGTCTTGATCGAACAATCCTTGGCAGTCCCGAATTTTTTCTCCAGACACTCAATAATATTCAGACAGTAAGATGGCGTGACCATTAAAGCCGTTGGCTTGAAATCATGAATCAGCTGGGCCTGCTTGTCGGTCTGACCACCTGACATCGGGATTACGGTGGCACCCAGACGTTCTACCCCATAATGTGCACCCAACCCGCCAGTAAACAGGCCGTATCCATAAGATACCTGAATCGTATCTTTACTGCTGAGTCCGGCTGCGCGTAACGAGCGTGCCACCACATCTGACCAAGTGTTAATGTCATTCTGGGTATAACCGACTACAGTCGGCTGACCTGTGGTCCCTGAAGAAGCATGTACACGGACAATCTGCTCCTGAGGCACAGCAAACATGCCAAATGGATAGTTTTCGCGAAGATCCTGCTTGGTGGTGAACGGGAATTTGGCCAGGTCTTCCAGAGAGTTAAAATCGTCTGGATGCACGCCAGCATCATCGAATTTCTTTTTATAAACCGGGCTATTCTGATAAGCATGTTGCAACATCTTTTTCATACGCTTTAGCTGAACACTGCGTAACTCATCAACCGATACTTTTTCAATTTTTTCCATTGCATTGTTATTCATATTCTTACTCCTGACGCAGTCTTCCTGACCACGGTTTAATTCATTGATTGAATGATGTGTTTAATCCATATTTTCTAAAACCAGTGCAACACCTTGACCGACACCGACACACATGGTGCAGAGTGCATATTTGCCTTTACGGCGTTTCAGTTCATGCATGGCAGTAATCACCAGACGGGTGCCGCTCATACCCAGCGGATGGCCAAGAGCAATAGCACCACCGTTTGGATTGACTCGTGGATCGTCATCCTGAAGTCCTAGCTCACGTAGCACTGCAAGCGCCTGTGCGGCAAAGGCTTCATTTAGTTCGATCACATCCATCTGTTCTAGACTTAAGTTTGTCTGTTTTAATACTTTCTGCACTGCGGGCACTGGACCGATACCCATATAACGTGGTTCTACTCCTGCACTGGCGATTCCTACCACCCGTGCTAGCGGTTTCAGCCCATATTGTTCTGCGAAATATTTATTACCCAGTAGCACACAGGCTGCACCGTCATTGACACCAGACGCATTACCCGCAGTTACCGAACCACCTTCCTTGCGAAATGGTGCTTTTAAAGAAGCCAATTTTTCTAAAGTAGTATCGGCACGTGGATGCTCATCTTCAACAATCACCTGAGTAGCACCTTTGATTTCTACTGGCAGAATTTCTGCCTGAAAAATACCATTCTGCTGTGCCTGTGCAGTTTTTTGCTGGCTGCGATAAGCAAACAGATCCTGATCTTCACGATTAATCTGATATTTTTCAGCTACGTTTTCTGCCGTTTCCGGCATGCTATCTACGCCGAAACCTGCCTTGAATTTTGGATTGATAAAACGCCAGCCAATAGTGGTGTCATAAATTTCCGGAGTACGGCTAAATGCTGTGGTTGGCTTGGATTGTACAAATGGCGCACGGCTCATGGATTCTACCCCACCGGCCACTACAAATTGCGCTTCACCCGATTTAATTGCACGTGCTGCCAGACCGACAGCATCCAGACCGGAAGCACAGAGACGATTTACAGTAATGGCAGGCACACTTTCCGGCAGGCCCGCTAAAAGTGCTGCCATACGCGCGACATTACGATTATCTTCACCGGCCTGATTGGCACAGCCTAAAATTACCTCATCAACTTCTGCCCACGGCAGATTAGGATGCTGCTGTTTTAAATACTGGATCGGTAAAGCAGCAAGGTCATCGGCACGAATACTACTCAAATCACCTGCATAACGACCAATTGGGGTACGAATACCGTCAAAAATATAAGCATGTTCCATCGTTCTTGTTCCTTAGCTGGCCATCCCTTAGTCTGTTGGCGATCCTTGTTGCGCCTGTCCTAGCGCTGTCTAATTAGTTCAATATATACTAGGATGTATCACTCTTCACCAAAAATACGATACATATTTTTTAATATTTTTAAATTTGTGCCATATTAAATTCTATTTACTCATTCAAATTATTTATCTGAATAAATAAAATAAAAAAAATTAATAGATCAATATCTTGAGTAGAAAATAGTGCATAAATCTATATTTTTCAGATTTCATTTACTATCAAGGTACCACTACATATAACATAAGACCTAACTAACCATCAGACCAAATAGGTATCATATTCATACCCGTCAGGAATAGTTCAACTCGACCAAGTTGCTAAGCGATAACTGAAAGGAAAAAATCGCACAACTTTGAGCCGAATCAAATCCATCTCCGGCAGATTTAGCAGCCCTTATATTGTGGTGTTCGTTTTTGCATAAAGGCCTGAACGCCCTCACGATAATCACTAGAACGGCCCGCCAGACGTTGCAGATCGCGCTCCAGAATCAGTTGTTCATCCAGATTATTGTCTGCGGCGGCATGAATCGCTTTCTTAATCAGGGATAGACCATAAGTCGGCTGAGTCGCCAGATGTTCAGCCATTTTTTCAGCTTCTGCTTTTAACTGATCATCTTCAACTACCTGCCAGATCATGCCGAGTTGCAGCGCACGTTCAGCCGAGATTTTGTCACCCAACATCGCAAGACCCATCGCTTGAGCACGGCCAACCAGACGTGGCAGGAACCAGGTACCCCCTGAATCTGGCACCAGACCGAGACGGCAAAAAGCCTGAATAAATGAAGCAGATTTGGCAGCTACCACGATGTCACAAGCCAGTGCAATATTGGCACCTGCACCCGCTGCCACGCCATTCACGGCACAGATTACCGGTTTTGGCATTTCAGCAATCAGTTTAATCAGCGGGTTGTAGTATTTTTCAATCGATAGCCCGAGATCTGGCGCATCAGCATTTGGATCAACCACACGATCATTCAGGTCCTGACCGGCACAGAAACCACGACCTTCTGCAGAAATCACTACAGCGCGAATTGCTGAATCTTGCGCCCAGCGTTTTACGACAGAAGATACTTCCTGATGCATGGTTTCATTAAAACTGTTGAGCTGTTTTGGACGATTAAAAGTCAGGTAGCCCACTGCATTTTTTTCTTCAACAATAATTGTTTGGTAATCCATTACACACCTTTTAAGTTTCTATTTCGTTCATGCATTTATCTGCATGGTGCTTAATTTAAAATCTTTACTCGTCGAAACTGAGACGAACATTTTGAGTGGTTGGACGCGCCTGGCAGCTCAGCACATAACCTTTCTGGATTTCTTCTTCTTCCAAGCTATAGTTGATCGCCATTTCCACTTCACCTTGCAGCACCTTACATTTACAGGTTGCGCATACCCCGCCCTTGCAGGCATAAGGTAGATCTGCTCCAGCACGTAAAGCCGCATCCAGAATGCTGTCATCCTGTTTGGACACTTCAATGATCAGCTCACGGCCATCCAGAATGATGTTGACCTTTTCCTCGGTACGGCTTTCGATCTGCTGTGCAGATGCTTTTGGTGCAGTACCGGTATTGAAGCGTTCCGTGTGAATTTTGCTGCGTTCGATCCCGAGGGTTGGCAACACGGTTTCTACCGCATTCATCATTTCTTCAGGACCACAGGCGAAGCAATGATCGGTTTCTGCTGGAAGCAGGCCCGCCTGAAACAACTGCTGCAATTTTTCTGCATCAATACGGCCATTGAAAATCTCGCTATCATTCAGCTCACGCGAGAAAATGTTGATCAGTTGCAGACGCTCTTTAAAGCGGTCTTTCAGATCCATGATCTGTTCAGAGAACATGGTCTGTTTCCAGGAACGGTTACCATAAACCAGTGTAAAAGTGGCATCTTGCTGACGGCTCAATACTGCTTTGACAATAGACAAAATTGGTGTAATGCCACTGCCTGCAGCAAAGCCCAGATAGTGTTTGCCACCAGCCTTGGCCGCTTTCTGGAAAAACACACCTTGTGGTGGCATCACTTCTAGTACATCGCCGACTTTCAGGTTTTCATTGGCCCAGGTCGAGAACTGGCCCTGATCAATTTTCTTGATCGCGATACTCATGTCTTCATCAGTATCACTACAGATCGAATAGCAACGACGCAATTCTCCCTGTTCTGCCATGTGACGGATGGTCAGGTGTTGGCCCGGCTGATACTGAAAACTATCGGCATGTTCTGGACTCAGTTCAAAAGCAATGCAAATTGCCTGTTCAGTCTGAGGCTGAATCGATTTGATGGTTAACGGAATAAACTGGCTCATTTCAAAATCCTTCTTGAGCTGTGGCGATCTCACGCTTTATTGTTATGGCTTGTGCGCTTAAGCCCTTAAATACATTTAAAATAGTCAAACGGCTCCAGGCATTCCTGACATTTGTACAGCGCCTTGCAAGCGGTTGAACTGAATTCACTGAGTAATCGGGTGTGCTGGCTATGACAATGTGGACACTGGATGCCATCGCTGAGTGCGACATGGGTACCGCAGCTGTTTGAACCACCTTTGGGCGGGGCAATGCCATATTGCTGCAGTTTCTGTTTGCCTTCCTCACTCATCCAGTCGGTGGTCCATGCTTCTGACAGATCGACCACAACTTTGACCGGCGTCAGCTCATGTGCTGCAAATGCCTGGGTGATTTCCGCCTTAAGCAGATCGGTTGCCGGACAGCCACTATAGGTGGGGGTCAATCGGACGATGATTTCATCCTGCGGGTTGATCTCCACCCCGCGAATCATGCCCAGGTCAAGGACCGACAGGACCGGAATTTCCGGATCGGAAACCTGTGCCAGGATATCCCAGCATTGATCTTCTACATGTCTGATCAGATTCATGCCACTCACTCCCTGTGATGTGTTGGATTTACCAGTTCATACTTGGATAGCTGCGCTGCATATATTGCAGTTCCGCCAGTACATAACCCAGATGTTCGGTATGTAGTCCCTGCTTGGCGCCACTACGGTAAGCACCACTTTCTGGCAAGCTCAGTTCAAAACGTTGCAACTCGGCAGATATGGTTTCCAGCCATTTCGGTTTCAGCAGTTCCAGATCAGGAATCAGGTAAGCATCAACCAGCTGACGCTCATCTGCAGTCAGACTGAACAGCTCTTCAGTAAAGCGCCATAGCTGGTTCAGACCATTCTGGATTTTTTCATGTGCTTCTGCCGTACCTAAGCTCAGGCGTTCCATCCATGAGGTTGAAAAACGCAAATGGTATTTCACCTCTTTCAGCGACTTGATGGCGAATGAAGAAATGTTTTCATTCCTACTATTGCTGAGTGCTGCAAACAGCAAAGCATGGTAATGATCCATCAACCACTGACGCACGATGGTTTGACCAAAGTCACCATTTGGCTGTTCACTCAACAGCAAATTGCGGTATTCACGCTCGGTACGGAAATAAGCCAGTTTGTCTTCATCACGGCCCAGTCCTTCAATTTCACCGGCAAGACTCAGTGCTGTACGTGCCTGACCCAGTAAATCCAAGCCGATATTTGCCAGTGCAATATCCAGTTCCAGCTCCGGTGCATGACCGCACCACTCTGCCAGACGGTGTGAAAGGATGAGCTGGCTGTCGCCAACATGTAGTAAAAATTGTGCTAATACCTGATTCGTCATTGCTCTGCCCTCCACCTTACATGTGCTCGATGCCATCTGGAATGTGATAGAAGGTCGGATGACGGTAGACCTTGTTCAGTGAAGGATCAAAAAACTCTGGTTTTTCATCTGGTTGAGATGAGGTAATCAGTTCAGATTTCACTACCCAGATACTTATCCCTTCATTGCGGCGGGTATAGACGTCACGGGCATTTTGCAGGGCAATTTCATCATCAGGAGCGCGCAGGCTGCCGACATGGCGGTGGCTCAGACCCTGTTTGCTGCGAATAAATACTTCGTATAAAGACCAGTTATTCTTGTTCATTTGCATATCCTTGTGCTATTCCGTTGCCTTAGGCAATTTTTCTGTTGTCTAACTGCTGCTGTTGCTTGCTGGCATAAACTGCTGCTGATTCACGTACCCATTTGCCATCTTCCCAAGCCTTGCGACGCGCTTCGATACGTTCATGGTTACATGGACCTTTACCTGCCAGCACATCGAAGAATTCATCCCAGTTCACTTCGCCAAATTCATAGTGGCCTGTTTCTTCATTAAACTTCAGATCTGGGTCCGGCACAGTCAGGCCAAGCTGCAATACTTGCGGTACGGTGTTGTCGACGAATTTCTGACGCAATGCATCATTACTGAATAATTTGATTTTCCACTGCATGCTTTGAGCACTGTTTGGAGAATTGCCATCACTTGGACCAAACATCATCAGTGCCGGCCACCAGAAACGGTTCACTGCATCCTGTGCCATCTGTTTCTGTTCTGGCGTACCTTGTGCCAGTTGCATCATGGCCTCAAAGCCTTGACGCTGGTGGAAACTTTCTTCTTTACAGATACGCACCATGGCACGTGCATAAGGACCATAAGATGTACGACACAGTGCCACCTGATTGACGATTGCCGCCCCATCTACCAGCCAGCCAATCGCCGCTACATCTGCCCAGGTCAGGGTTGGATAGTTAAAAATGGATGAATATTTCATGCGGCCAGCAATTAGCTTTTCCATCATATCATCACGGTCTGCACCAAGCGTTTCTGCTGCACTGTAGAGGTACAGGCCATGTCCTGCTTCATCTTGCACTTTAGCCAGCAATACCGCTTTACGTTTCAAAGTCGGTGCGCGGGTAATCCAGTTACCTTCTGGCAGCATGCCAATCACTTCTGAATGCCCATGCTGGCCAATCTGGCGGATCAGGGTCTTTCTATAGGCATCCGGCATCCAGTCCTTCGCTTCAATAGAAATGTCCTGCTCTATCTTCTGATCGAATGTTTGTTGTTGCTTATTCATGTTTGTTTCACTTATCCCAAGTGCTGATACACTCAAATTAAAACGATACAAATATAAAATCAATACTATTTTTTTAGTATCATATATTTTTAAAAAGCATTTTACTCTAAGTTATTGTTTATATTATTTTTATTTTTTTTATTACATGAAGTTTACTTTTTTAATCATCGATTATGATTGACATTTAAGCTTTTAGGTTGCAGTTTATGAAACATCAAAAGTAAAAACAAACTCAACAACGTATCATAAATGGAGTTATACAATGTTGGAACTGGACAGCACTACCCAGAACACGGATCTTCAGGACGACACACAGGCGCATTATTCAACTAAAGTTAAAGTATTGAGTTCACTGGCTTTAGGCGGTGAACATAGCGCACAAAATGACTTACGTACGGTCTATCACGCCATTAGCGGTGAAGCGATTTACCAAGTCAGTAGCCACGGCATCGACATGCATAACGTAGTGCAATATGCCAAACAGAAAGGTGCTGCCATTGCCCACTGGACTTTCCACCAGCGTGCCAATGCCCTGAAACAGGTGGCACAATATTTACTGGAACGTAAGGAAGATTATTACTGCCTGGCAGCTGCAACCGGCTGTACCCGCAAAGATGCCTGGATTGATATTGAAGGTGGGATTGGCACCCTGTTTGCCTATTCAAGTCTGGTTCGCCGTGAACTCAGCGATGAAACTACACTGGTTGAAGATGCCTGGATTCCATTATCCAAACAGGGCAGCTTTGGTGCCAAACACATCCTGAGCCCAAAAGCCGGTGTAGCAGTGCATATCAATGCATTTAACTTTCCAATCTGGGGCATGCTGGAAAAAATTGCACCGACTCTACTAGCCGGCGTGCCATGTATTGTTAAACCGGCAACAGAAGGCGCAGAACTGACACATGCAGTGGTTAAAGACATTTTAGCCAGTAATTTACTGCCAGAAGGTGCTCTGCAGCTGATCTGCGGACAGACTTACAACCTGTTTGATCACCTGAATGCACAGGATACAGTAACCTTCACAGGTTCGGCTGCTACCGGCCAGAAACTACGTGCACATCCACACCTGAATGCCCACTCCATTCCATTCAGCATGGAAGCCGATTCGGTGAACAGCGCCATCCTGACCCAGCAAGCCAACGATGAAACCATTGACTTGTTTGTGCGTGAAGTCTTCCGTGAAATGACGACCAAGGCCGGACAAAAATGTACTGCAATTCGTCGTGCCTTTGTGCCAGCAGCATTACTCGATACTGTACAGCGGCGCCTGACTGAAAAACTACAGAAAGTAGTCATCGGTGATCCTGCACAGGACGGCGTAACCATGGGTGCTCTGGCCAGCGTTAAACAGAAGCATGATGTTGCTGCTAAGGTAGAACAACTGGCACAGGAAGCTGAAATCATCATGGGTAGCCACCTACGCCAGGATTTTAGCATCCAGGTCGCACACCCAGAAAAATCTGCTTTCTATCCGCCAACAGTGCTGTTATGTAAAGATCCAGTTCAGGCCCAGCAGATTCACAATATCGAAGCCTTTGGCCCAGTGGTTACACTGATGCCGTATAGTGACCTGTCACAACTGGCAACATTAGTAGCTCGTGGTGAAGGAAGTCTGGTTGCTTCAATTGTGCGTAACCATGATGAAAATATTGAACAGCTACTCAGCAAGATCGCGCCTTGGCATGGTCGTGTGCATATTCTGGACCGTGAGAGCGCCAAGGAAAGTACCGGTCATGGTTCACCACTCCCATTGTTAGTGCATGGTGGTCCGGGGCGTGCTGGCGGTGGTGAGGAACTCGGCGGCCTGCGTGCAGTGAAACACTATATGCAGCGTACTGCTATTCAAGGCTCACCAAATGCGCTGACTCAGGTCGGTCATAGCTGGACCGCGGGTGCGGAGGTATTTGAAGACCGTGTGCATCCATTCAAGAAATCTTTCGACGAACTGCGGATCGGTGAGCGCCTGCTGACTGCACGCCGTACCATTACTGAAGCTGATATTGTCAACTTTGGTGGTTTAAGTGGTGATTACTTCTATGCACATATGGACAAGATTGCGGCTGCAGAATCCTTGTTCGGTGAACGTGTCGCACATGGTTACTTCATTGTTTCTGCCGCTGCTGGCCTGTTTGTTGATGCTGCTCCAGGTCCTGTCATTGCCAACTACGGTATGGATAACCTGCGCTTCGTAGAACCTGTGAAAATTGGTGATACCATTCAGGTAGAACTGACCTGCAAGCAGAAAACACCAAAACCACTGCGTGATGAGCAAAAACCGCATGGTGTTGTGGTCTGGGACATCAAAGTGAAAAACCAGCGCAATGAACTGGTCGCGACTTATGACATTCTGACTCTCGTAGAAAAAGCCGCTTAAGCACTATTTTTAGACACTTAAAGCAAAAAGGGAGTCTATTTGATTCCCTTTTTTATTTATTTAAAAATAATTGTATCTTTTTAATCCAGACATATTGACGGCTATGCAAATTACTCCTAGATTAGACTAATTGATACATGTAAAAAATAAAAATAATTAAATATGTATCAAATAAACCAATCACTATAACTTGCACAGGATGTTGCATGATGAATGAAAAAACATTGGTCATAGACAAGGTTGACAATGACGTCCAACCACTCGATTCTCATCTAAAAATTACTACGCCTATCCCTGAACAGGTAGCTACAGAAATTCCACCAGCAGCTTCAGAACGTAGCAGCTATCAATGGTATGTCGTGATCATCTGTATGGTGGCCTATATTCTGTCTTTCGTAGACCGTCAGATTTTATCCCTGATGATTGAACCGATTAAGGCTGACCTAATGCTGAGTGATACCCAGTTCAGCCTGTTACAAGGGCTGGCCTTTTCTCTGTTCTATGCATTTATGGGCGTACCAATTGCCGCACTAGCCGATAAAAAATCCCGTGTGAAAATTATTTCGGTCGGGATCGCTTTCTGGAGTCTGGCAACTGCAGCCTGCGGCCTAAGCAAAAACTTTATCCAGATGTTCCTAGCTCGCCTCAGTGTCGGTGCAGGTGAAGCCGCACTTTCTCCTGCTTTTTACTCAATCGTGGCAGATCTGTTTCCTAAACATAAACTGGGCCGTGCGCTAGGCGTATATGCTATTGGCGCTTTTATCGGTTCAGGACTGGCGTTCCTAATCGGTGGCTATGTGATTGGTCTGCTCAAGGATGTCAGCTTCATTACTTTACCGGTAATTGGTGAGATCAAAACCTGGCAACTGACCTTTATGATTGTCGGTTTACCGGGTGTATTACTGGCCTTAATGATGATTCTGACCGTACGTGAACCAGAACGTAAAGGCCTCAAAATGGATGCCAATGGTGTCGCAGTTAAAGCATCTTTTAAAAATTCTATGGGTTTTATCAAAACCCATAAAAAAACTTTCTTCTGTCATTTTATTGGCTTCTCTTTCTACACCATGATGCTGTATTCCCTGCTCGGCTGGGCACCGGCCTACTACATGCGTCACTTTGGCCTGGATGCAAGCCAGACCGGATATATCCTTGGAAGTATTATTCTTGTCGCAAATACTTCAGGTGCTCTATTCTGTGGCTGGCTCATCGACTTCTTTTCTAAACGTGGCTATAGCGATGCAGCGATCCGTGCCGGTGCAATTGGCTGTGCTGCCCTGATCATTCCAAGTGTGCTATTTACTCAGGTCGACAATATGCAGTTTTCATTCGCATTGATCTTTGTCGCGATGTTCTTTTCCACCTTTCCGATTCCGGCATCAGCCGCTGCTACCCAGATGCTGACACCGAACCAGTTGCGCTCTCAGGTATCAGCAAAATTCCTGCTAATTTCCAACCTGATTGCACTCGGTGTGGGTACAACTGCGGTGGCGCTGATTACTGACCGTTATTATGAAAATACCTTAATGGTGGGTAATTCGATTTCTATCGTCAATGCGATAGCCGGCCTAATTGGTGTATTCCTGCTGTATAAAGGCTGTCAGTATTATCGTGAAAGTATGAAATTCGAAAAACTGGTCGATTAAGACAATCTTAGATTTTTAAGATTTAAATCCAGACCTTAAATCAGCCGATTTAAGGTTTTTTTATTTAGATAGCAAAAGTTCAATAAGTACTCATTCAGGATTAATCTTTTTCTGCAATTCATATGAAAATTAGGTGGTGTTTCAAAAAGT
>NZ_DDLD01000002.1:0-7154 GCF_002339435.1 Acinetobacter sp. UBA2581
AAAGTGTCAACACACCCTAATCATTGTAGAGATATTAGCTTAAATTTTTGAATCAAGAAAATAATTTAACTTACGGATTGGCTCAACGAAAACTTTTGAGATTTTATCTTTCATTCAATTTTAGATCTTTTAACAAACCAAGTTGGCACGATAACTGCTTTATTTTGATGCAAATTTTAAATGCTAAAAATTATTTGGTTTCAATTTGGAACAAATACAGGATTTATCAGCATCAGTAGGGTAGTTATGAAAATTTATACGCAACGTTTGGAAAACATTGCACCAGAAAGTGATTTTGAGTCTCTTGAACTCACATTCGATACACGACAAAAGAGCCGTTTTCGTGCAACTTTAAAAAATGGTGTCGATATTGGTGCAGATTTACCACGTACTGGAATCTTGCGTAGTGGTTCTTTTATAGCAACTGAACAGGGTGACATTCTTCGGGTCGATGCGAAACCTGAAAAATTGATGCAGGTGACTACAAACAATAGCTTTGACTTATTAAAAGCAGCCTATCACCTAGGGAACCGTCATGTTCCTCTCATGTTAACACCTACTGCATTGTACTTTGAACCGGATCATGTACTGGCTGAAATGGTGCAGGGTTTAGGCCTTGAAGTTCAGGAAGTCATGCACCCATTTGAACCAGAAAGCGGTGCTTATGCACAGCATCAGCATGACCACCGTTTAAGCCCAATTAAGGCTTTGCATCATGTCCATCACTAATGCGTCTCAACTGCTCAGCTTGCTGACTTTATCTTCAACGGCATTGCCGATTGGAGCGTACTGTTATTCGCAAGGGGTGGAAAGCGCCATCGAAAAAAGCATGGTACATGATGAAGCCTCTTGTGTGAGCTATTTTCAGGAAGTATTGGAAATGCTGCTGGTGCGTTTTGAGCTTCCAGTACTCAAGCGTCTGGTGGAGTCTTTTGATAATCCTGAACAGTTTCAGTATTGGGCAGAGCTATACCGCGCGAGCCGAGAATCCAAAGAATTACTGGCTGAATCACAGCAGTTGGCATTTTCCTTGAATGCATGGATTAGAGATGTGTTAAAACAGCCGCCGAGCGTAAAAAAGCAATTAGGGTTTGTGCCGGTGTACGCACATTTATGTGGTGAGTTGGGTTTAGATCTTGCCGATGTCTTAACTGCTTATAGCTTTACGGTTTTGGAAAATCAGGTGCTGGCAGCAGTAAAAACCATTCCACTCGGGCAAATGAGCGGGCAGCGGATTATTTGGCAATTACATCAGGAAATTCCTGAAGCTGTACAGGCTGCATTAGCTTTGAACGATTATGAAATCAGCAGCGCATTACCGCAATATGCCATGTTGAGCATGTCGCATGAAACCCAGTATTCACGCTTATTTCGGTCGTAATCTTCAGACCAGAGCAGCAGTAAAAAGATTGAAAAGCATCATTAAAACTGGTGCCAAGAAATTGTAAAAAAGGAAATCAACATGTCAGAACGTAGTCCATTACGCGTTGGAATTGGTGGTCCGGTTGGATCAGGTAAAACGGCTTTAACCCTGAATTTATGTCTTGCACTGCGTGAAAAATACAATATGGCAGTGGTGACCAATGACATCTACACCAAAGAAGACTCGAACTTTTTAACCCGTCATGAAGCGATGTCGCCAGACCGTATTGTCGGTGTAGAAACAGGTGGTTGCCCACATACTGCGATTCGTGAAGATGCGTCCATTAACCTAGCTGCGATTGATGATTTGTGTGAAAAGTTTGATGGGCTGGAGCTGATCATTATTGAAAGTGGTGGCGATAACCTTGCGGCAACCTTTAGTCCCGAATTGTCCGATCTAACTCTCTATGTGATCGATGTTGCCGGTGGCGAGAAGATTCCACGTAAAGGTGGTCCTGGAATTACCAAGTCGGATTTGCTGATTATCAATAAAACGGATTTGGCGCCAATGGTCGGTGCCAGCCTGGAGGTGATGGATCAGGATGCGAAGCGGATGCGTGGCGATAAACCATTTTTATTTTCTAATATGAAAACACAAGATGGCTTGAACGAAATTATCAGCTTTATCGAAAAACAAGGTTTATTTAAGTCTTAAGGGGAAATTCATCATGCGTCTATTCAAACAGTTACTGGTTGCAAGCGTGGCAGCTTTACCGATGTTGGCATTTGCTCACGCGGGACATGACCATCACAGTGGATTCTGGTCTGGCTTTGTCCATCCTTTTACTGGTTTAGATCACCTGATGATGGCGATTGCCTTTGGTGTATTGATGTGGACTGCAAATCAACGCTGGAAAATTTCGGGTCTCATCGGTCTGGCAGTAGCGATGGTTGCAGGCTTTGTGCTCGGTAGCAAGGGTCTGCTTTCAACTTCACTGGCTGAGTCAGGCATCATCGCTTCACTGGTCATTTTAGCTGTTGCGCTGTGGACTAAATCGAATAAGGTTTTGCCTGTCGCTGCAATCTTATTGGCCAGCTTCCACGGCGTGGCGCATGGAAGTGAATTGGGACAAGGTGGACATGTATCGCTATTAATTGTCGGTATGGTTTCAGCAATGGCTTTGATTTATGGTGCAGGCTTGGCTCTGGGTGCATTCGTGAAAAAATATGTGCCTTATGGCAAGCAGATCGTTGGTGGTCTAGCTGCAGTTGTTGCTGTCATTGGCTTGGCTTAATACTTCGTTAATTATTCGCAGATGAAATTGAGTTGATTTGTTGATGCACGAACTGGCAGAAAAAAGCACACAGCAGAACTTATGGTATGCACGTCTGGAAATGGGATTTCAGGCGCAGCAACAGACTGCGCGAACCATTTTGCAACATCGCAAGCATCATGGACCGGTACGCATCCAGAAAATGTTATGGCCAGAAGCCAATGGGATTTGCCATGCCATTATCGTGCATCCGCCAGCAGGGATCGCCGGTGGAGATCATCTCACTTTTGATATGCAGGTGGATGCGAATGCCCATGCCTTGGTGACTACACCGGGTGCGGGTAAGTGGTACAGAACCAATGGCAAGCAGGCTTTTCAGCACATTCATATCCGTTTAAATGACAATGCGATTTTTGAATGGCTACCTCAAGAAACTATGCTATTTGATGGGGCTAATGCCAGTTCCGAAACAATCGTCCATTTGGATGCGGCAGCCAGTTTTATTGGTTGGGATATGCTGGTGATCGGTCGTCAGGCACGAGATGAGCAGTTTGCACAGGGTGCGTATCGAAACCGATTTCAGCTTTGGCGTAAAGACAAATTGCTGGTTGCAGATACCTTGAATTTTAAAGGCAATGACCGCTGGCTCAGTTCGTGTCTAGGTATGAATGGACATGCGGTGATGGGTAGCTTCTGGGCTGTACCGCCTGAAAAATATCGCGCGAGTTTTTATCTAGAACAGCATCTCGATTTAATTCGTGAGCTTATTATGCGGATGGATGTACCGATTACCTTGACTTTGCTTGGCGATGTAATTAGTGCACGTTTTCTGGGAGATGATGTCCGTCAATGCCATGATGGTTTTGCTGCAATTCGCGCTCGATTAAGACGTTACTGGTTCGGTCTGGATGAGGCATTTCCGAGGATTTGGCGGACGTAATCCTTTAATTCCCTCTCCTTATAGGAGAGGGTTAGGGAGAGGTGATTAAACATTTATTAAAACCCTCCCTCTAACTCCCTCCCAAAGGGAGAGAGAACACCAAATATCGAATCTTGCACATATTTTGCTTAGAAATACATATATATCAATGAGGAGCCAGTTATGGAACTCAACCCTACAGAAAAAGATAAACTGCTGATTTTTACTGCGGGTCTGGTGGCAGAGCGTCGTAAAGCTCGAGGTTTGAAGCTGAATTATCCAGAAGCCATTGCCTATATTTCTGCAGCACTGCTTGAAGGTGCGCGTGATGGCATGACGGTCAGTGAATTAATGCATTACGGTACGACCTTATTGACACGTGATGATGTCATGGAAGGCATTCCGGAAATGATTGCAGAAGTGCAGGTTGAAGCAACCTTTCCAGATGGATCAAAGCTAGTCACTGTCCATCAACCGATCGTATAGGAGCAGTACATGATTCCAGGAGAAATTTTTACGCCTGAGAGCGATATTGAAATGAATGTCGGTCGGGAAGTTTTGAAGGTAACTGTTGCTAATATTGGTGATCGACCGATTCAGGTCGGATCACATTTCCATTTTGCCGAAGCGAATGATGCCTTGCAGTTTGATCGTGAACTAGCCAAAGGCTTTCGCTTAAATATTGCAGCGGGAACGGCGATTCGTTTTGAACCTGGGCAAAAACGCGATGTGGAATTGGTTGCATTAGCAGGTAAACGTGAGGTTTACGGTTTCGCCGGGCGAATCATGGGCAAGCTCGATTCATAAAAATTGCAGCAGAATTATAAAGGTTTATAAATCATGAAAATGTCACGTCGTGCTTATGCCGAAATGTTTGGACCGACTGTAGGAGATCGTGTTCGTCTAGCTGATACTGAATTATTCATTGAAGTCGAACAGGATTTCACCACTTATGGTGAAGAAGTTAAATTTGGTGGCGGCAAGGTCATTCGTGATGGTATGGGTCAATCACAACTTTTGTCATCTGAAGTGGCTGACACTGTCATTACAAATGCGCTGATTGTCGACTGGTGGGGCATTGTTAAAGCAGATGTAGGCTTAAAAAATGGTCGAATCTGGAAAATCGGTAAAGCCGGCAATCCGGATATTCAGCCTAATATTACCATTCCATTGGGTGCTGCAACTGAAGTCATTGCTGGTGAAGGACAAATATTAACAGCTGGCGGAATTGATACCCATATTCACTGGATCTGCCCGCAGCAAGTTGAAACGGCACTGATGTCTGGCACAACCACGATGGTCGGCGGCGGTACAGGTCCGGCAGCTGGAACTTCTGCGACAACCGTGACTCCAGGGCCTTGGCATATTGCCACAATGCTACAAGCAATTGATGATTTACCGATGAATATTGGTTTATTAGGTAAAGGCAACTTAAGCCAGCCAGAGCCAATTGCAGAACAAATTAAAGCTGGTGTAGTCGGATTAAAACTGCATGAAGATTGGGGCTCGACACCAGCAGCGATTGATAACTGTCTAACTGTGGCCGACCAGTATGATGTGCAGGTCGCGATTCATACTGACACACTAAACGAAAGTGGCTTTCTAGAAGAAACTTTAGCAGCTTTTAAAAACCGTACGATTCATACTTACCATACTGAAGGTGCAGGTGGCGGACATGCGCCGGACATTTTAAAAGCCATTGGTCAACCGAATGTATTGCCATCTTCAACTAATCCAACCCGTCCATATACCGTCAATACCATCGATGAACATCTGGACATGTTAATGGTCTGTCACCATTTAGATCCAGCGATTGCAGAAGATGTGGCCTTTGCAGAAAGCCGTATTCGTCGCGAAACCATTGCTGCAGAAGATATATTGCAGGACATGGGCGCAATTGCCATGATGTCTTCTGACTCTCAGGCGATGGGCCGTGTCGGTGAAGTAATTTTACGGACTTGGCAAACGGCGCACAAAATGAAAGTGCAACGTGGGCCTTTGGAAGGTGATACTGCCTATAAAGACAATAACCGGGTTAAACGTTATATCGCCAAATATACGATTAATCCTGCAATTACTCACGGTTTAAGCCATGAAATTGGCTCTGTTGAAGAAGGTAAGTTAGCTGATCTGGTATTGTGGAAACCTGCATTCTTTGGGGTGAAACCATCCATGATTATCAAAGGTGGGATGATTGCAGCAGCGCCGATGGGTGATATTAATGCTTCTATTCCAACGCCACAGCCTGTGCATTATCGTCCAATGTTTGGGGCTTATCCGCGTGGAGTGCATAACACCTGTATTACGTTCTTGTCGCAAGTCGCAATTGAGAATGGCGTACATGAAAAATTAGGTCTGAAAAAGTTGATTTCACCCTGTAAGGCGACGCGCCAAGTAACCAAACAGGACATGAAACATAATAGTTACTGTCCTGTGATGGAAGTGCACCCAGAAACTTATGAGGTTCGTGCTGATGGTGTACATTTGACCTGTGAGCCAGCAGAAGTGCTGCCGATGGCGCAGAGGTATTTCTTGTTTTAATTGCTTCTAAAATTCCTCTCAAAAGAGGGATTTTTTTTCAAAGTATATTTGAGTTATATAATTTAATCTTTAGTGTTAATTTATCAAGACTAAAAAAATTGATTTTATTATGAACTTAGAAAAAATTTTACATGTACTTATGCAAGAAGTCTCAAGACCAGATTATTTAAGGCAATTTGAAAATATTAAATGTGATGATCAGTATTATTATCTCTATAAGCATTTAAGCTTTGATCCAAAGCGTCAAGTGTTAAATTTATTTAAAAAACTTCAATTAAAGTTTACCCATCCTGATAATTTTAATGATCCATATGATTGTATGGCATCTATTGAATTCAATAATGCGCCGAATGATGTTAAAGAAATTCTACATCAACATTTCTCTACAGCTATAAAAGCAAAGCTGAGTGTAACTTGTTTTAATAATAATCCATTAAATATGCTTATGTGGTCTCATTATGCTCAAAGCCATAAAGGTTTTTTAGTTGAATTTAAAATCCCACATCCTAATCCTAAAGCTATGGTACATGAGGTATTTAATGTCCAAGCTGTAAAATATCAGAATGAATTTCCAAAAATTCCTTTAGATATATCAAATCCATTAGCAATGTTTGATGTAGCAAATGGAGCAAAATTGCTGGATTTCGTTACGAATCAATATTTAATAAAATCAACAGATTGGTCATATGAAAATGAATTTAGAACATTAGCACATGATTATGACTCTAGTAATTTTAACTCACTGTTAAAAGAAATTCCTGCAACTTATATATCTTCAGTGATTTTGGGGGCAAAGCTCACTAATCATGACCCAAATAAAATGGCTTTAATTGAATCAATTAATTATTTTAATAAATACTATCAACAAGATATTAAAGTTTATGAGGCTGTTCTAAAACCTAATAGTTTTAAAATCACTGTTCCTAATCACCCAATTCTAGATAAAAATACTAAAACTTTAGCAGCATTTTTATCTAGGGTGTGTTGACACTATTAGCTTGAAAAAATAGCGAAGTAGTAAAATCAAATCACCAAACCCAATTTTACTGTTCGCTATG
>NZ_DDLD01000010.1:0-26980 GCF_002339435.1 Acinetobacter sp. UBA2581
ACAACCAATCTTAGGCGCAATAGCTGTGATTGCAGCCCAAGTAGAAGGATGATCTTTTTCAGATTCAATCCATAATTGAACCGCTCTTTCTCTGATTTCAGGGGTATATTTTAATTTTGTCATCGAACCTTGCGAAGCAGTGCTTCTCACTCAGAATATTGACTCTCCGACAAACCCGGTACGGTTCAATATAGAAATAACCGCAGAAAAAGTCTTGAAAACTTTTCTTAAAACTTTATGAAAAATAATGCTTAGGTTAAGATGAGCCATCATTTGTAAAAGCATTCTAGAAGACCTATGCAACCATTTGTTCTATATAACTCAGAGCAACGTAAAAAAGTAGAATTTGTGCCTCGTAAAGAAGGTCAGATTGATCTGTATGTCTGTGGGATGACGGTCTATGACTACTGTCATATTGGACATGCACGCACGGTGGTTGCATTTGACTATATTATCCGTTTCCTGCGCAGTCAGGGCTGGAAAGTAAAATACGTACGCAATATCACTGACATTGACGACAAGATTATTAAACGTGCCAATGAAAATGGGGAAAGCATTTCATCACTGACCAGCCGTTTTATTGATGCCATGAATGAAGACTTTGCCAAATTAGGCTGTCTTGCACCGGATGAAGCACCAAAAGCCACTGATTACATCAATCAGATGCAAAACATGATTGGTACGCTGGTGGAAAAAGGGACTGCATATCCGGCAAATAATGGCGATGTTTACTTCGAGGTTGAAAAATTCGCCAAATACGGGCGTCTCTCAGGCCGTAAACTGGAAGATATGCAGGCAGGCGCTTCTGAACGTGTAGACGTCGAAGTTGAGAAAAAACACCCGTTTGACTTTGTACTTTGGAAACATGCCAAAGAAAATGAACCTTCTTGGGCATCACCATGGGGCAATGGCCGTCCAGGCTGGCATATTGAATGTTCAGCCATGTCTACCTGCTGCCTCGGCAATCATTTTGATATTCATGGCGGTGGTGCTGACTTAAGCTTCCCGCATCATGAAAACGAGATTGCACAGTCTGAAGCAGCGACAGGTGAACAGTATGTGAACTACTGGATGCATGCCGGCTTCATCAATGTTGATGGCGAAAAAATGTCGAAGTCTTTGGGTAACTTCTTCACCATCCGTGATGTGATTGAAAAATTCCATCCGGAAGTGGTGCGTTACTTTATCGTATCTTCGCACTACCGCAGCCCGGTGAACTATTCAGATGTAGCTTTAAAAGAAGCAAAAAATACGCTAATGCGTTTCTATCATTCTTTCAAAGCTTATCAGGCAGTATATGGCGAACAGCTGGTTGATACGTTAGATCAAGACTTTGTTGAGCGTTTTAATACGGCAATGCGAGATGACTTCAATACGCCAGAAGCCATTGCTGTATTATTTGAACTGAATAAAGAGCTGAACCGTGCGGTAAAAGACCAGAATCAGGAGCAGTCTACTGTTTATTATTCCACTTTGCGCCATCTCACCAATATTCTGGGTCTGGTACAGCACAATGTCGACGAATTCTTAAAGTCTGATATTGGTCAGGAAGCTTTAGGCTTGTCTGAAGAGCAGATTGAAGATCTGATCCAGCAACGTAAAGATGCCAAAAAAGAGAAAAACTTTGCTCGTGCCGATGAAATCCGCCAGTCTTTATTAGACCAAGGGGTGGTGCTGGAAGATACCCGTCAAGGAACTGTATGGCGTCGTGCCGATTAATTCGACAGTTGAATCAATAGAGAGTTGACAGTTAGCAGAAACTCTCTATAATTCACTCCCATATTGCGGGAATAGCTCAGTTGGTAGAGCACAACCTTGCCAAGGTTGGGGTCGCGAGTTCGAGTCTCGTTTCCCGCTCCAAAATTAAAAAAACCCTGATCGGAAGATTGGGGTTTTTTATTGCCTACGCAAAATAAAAAGGATAATCAAAACTGATTTACATAATGAAATTCTGAATATGGAAGAGCTTTCAGTCAGGGAAATTTCTAAACATTCTGTTTAAGTTTTATGAAAAGCTCTACATTTTGAAACCTGACATTTGCATAGATATGATAAAATTGCGAAAATTATTTTTTGCTAGACTGAGTCAACTCTGTATAGAGTTAAGGTAAACCTACTTTGAACCCACCAAATATGCCAAATCAAATAGACTTCCAGAAAGTTGCACTTGAAACCTTGCGTATCGAAGAACAAGCATTACAGATTTTAGCCACGCAGATCGATGAGCGTTTTAGTCAGGCATGTGAAATTATCTTGCAGTGCAAAGGTCGTCTGGTGATTACCGGGATGGGGAAATCCGGGCATATTGGCCGTAAGATGGCGGCAACTTTTGCTTCTACGGGTACGCCTTCATTCTTCATGCATCCGGGTGAGGCAGGGCATGGTGATCTTGGGATGCTGGTACCGGGTGACGTACTGATTGCCATTTCAAACTCAGGCAAAAGTGATGAAATCATGATGCTGATGCCTCTGATTAAGCGTCTGGAAATTCCTTTAATTACCATTAGTGGTGATGCCAAAGGCCCAATGCCACAAAATGCTGATGTGGCTTTAACTTTGGGTCATCTTCAAGAGGCCTGTCCGCTTGGTCTGGCACCGACTTCGAGTACAACGGCAACTTTAGCACTGGGTGATGCACTGGCTGTCGCTCTTCTGGATGCACGTGGTTTTACTGCTGATGATTTTGCACTATCACATCCAGCGGGTGCCTTGGGTAAACGTTTATTGCTGCATGTAAAACATCTCATGCATACAGGTTCGGAATTGCCAAAAGTGTCACCAGATACACCGATGAATCAAGTTTTATACGAGATTTCAAATAAACGCCTAGGTTTAACCACAATTGTGGATCAAAATGACGTTCTGCTGGGTATTTTTACTGATGGTGACTTGCGCCGCCTGATCGACAAACAGCAAGGTTTTGATGTCAATTTACCGATTCAGGAAGTGATGACCAAAAATCCGCTGACGATTTCTCAGGAAGCGCGTGCTGTCGTTGCACTGGAAAAAATGAACGAACGTAAAATTAATCAATTTGTTGTGGTTAATGATGCCAATAAAGTCATTGGTGTAATTAGTATGCATGACCTGATTCAGGCTGGGGTAAATTAATAAATGGCATCTTATGTATTATTAGAGCAGGCACGTCATATTGAGGCACTGGTACTTGATGTAGATGGTATTTTAAGCGACGGTTTTGTCACATTGACCAATACGGGCGATGAAATCAAATCTTTTGATATCCGTGATGGTTTGGGCATGAAACTGGTACAACAAGCCGGAATCAAAGTAATCATTATCACTGGACGTCAAAGCAATATCGTACAGAAACGTATGTCGGATTTAGGTGTAGATCTGGTTTATCAGGGCCGCGAAGATAAAGGGACTGCTTTACGTGAAGCTTGTACTCAGCTCAATATCGATCCTGAAGACTGTTTATACATGGGTGATGACTGGCCTGATCTGTCTGCCTTCGCGATTGCAGGCATGAAAGTGACTGTCCCAAACGGGCATGTTGAAGTACGTCGTCGTGCTGATCTGGTAACGCAGGCCTATGGTGGTCGTGGTGCGGTACGCGAGATTTGTGACATGTTACTGATGTCCAAAGGTAAGTACCAAGAGTTACTTGAAAAATATACTCGTGCGCCTTATTAATAAGTCATACATCCTGGATTAAGTACACCGCTTATGGACACTAGAGTTTTATATCTTACGGCTATTATCATTGCCGCAATAAGTGGTGGTTATTACTATTACAGCGGTAAGGGCAACAAGTTGCAAACTGATTATGCCCGTAGTATGACCTATTCTGCAAATAATATTAACTTAACCCAAACTGATGAAAAGGGCATGTTGTCTGTACGTGCCCAGGTCGACCAGCTTGAACAAAACCTGCAGCTAGAGACTTCGAGTCTCAAAAATCTGCAGGCAACGACCTATAAAGACGGTCAGGTTGATGCAACATTTTTTGCCAAACAGGGCAACGGTTATGATGACAATACAAAAGTTGTACTTTCTCAAGAAGTGCTGGCGACCAAGATCATGCAAAATGGAAAAATGCAGTTCCACACCGAGGAGCTGACGGCTTTTCCGAAAACACGTGAAATTGAAACCGATAAAACTGTCATTGTTGAATCTCCACAGGCTGAATTTATCAGTCAGGGCCTAAAAGCCAATCTTAATGATGGTCAATACGAATTCTTTAATATTCGAGGAAAGTATGAACCAAATTCCTAGAGCTAAAATGATGAACACTTTCCTTAAGCGCGCCGCGTTGTTAAGTCTGGTTGCATTGGGTTCAGCCACTGCGTTTGCATTGCCATCTGACCGTAACCAACCAATTACCTTATTAGCTGACCGTGCGACTTTTAATGAGCGTACCGGAGTCACGACATATTCGGGTAATGTCATCATTGAACAGGGCACTATGAAATTGCAGGCCAATTCGATTGTGGCGAATCTGAATAATAAAAAACAGATCAGCCTGATTACGGCAACAGGTAGCCCGGCTCAATTTCAGCAGAAAGTTGATCCTGCCAAAGGTTTGGCCAAAGGTCAGGCACAGAAAATTGTCTATAATGCGGAAACCGGTATTATTACCCTGTCTGGAAATGCCTACTTGCAGCAAGATGGCGCTAGTATCCGTGGTAATACGCTGAAATACAGCATGAATAAAGGCGATATTGAAGCAACAGGTACACCAAATAAAACCGGTTCAGCAGCAGGTCGTGTACAAATCGTGATTCCGCCTTCATCTTCGAAATCCTTTCCGGGAGCACGTGATTAATGGCACAGACGCATCAGGTTCAAACTTTAACCATCAAGCATCTGGCGAAAAATTATAGTAAACGCTGGGTAGTCAAGGACGTTTCCTTCAGTATGGAAAGTGGGCAAATTGTTGGGCTTTTAGGGCCTAATGGTGCAGGTAAAACCACCAGTTTCTATATGGTGGTGGGTCTGGTGCGTATGGACAAGGGTGAAATCCATCTGGATGATCTGGATTTGTCGGACTTGGCAATGCATGAACGTGCGCGTAAAGGGATTGGCTATTTACCTCAGGAAGCTTCTATTTTTAGAAAACTAACCATTTCTGAAAATATTATGGCGATTTTGGAAACCCGTAAGGATTTAAGCAAAGCTCAGCGTCAACAACGTTTAGCCGAATTACTGGCAGACTTTAAAATTACCCATATTAAAGATTCATTGGGTATGAGCGTGTCGGGTGGTGAACGTCGTCGTGCTGAAATTGCCCGTGCTTTGGCGGCCGACCCAAAATTCATGTTATTGGATGAACCTTTTGCCGGGGTTGACCCGATTTCCGTGGGTGATATTAAAGATATTATTACCACGCTGAAAGATCGTGGAATTGGTGTATTGATTACCGATCACAACGTTCGTGAAACTTTGGCCATCTGTGAACATGCCTATATTGTCAGCGAAGGTTCAGTCATTGCTGAAGGCACGGCACAAGAAATTTTGGCCAATGAAACGGTACGTAAAGTTTATCTGGGTGATGACTTTACTGTATAGAAAATTTTCATTATCAGAAAAAACCCGCATTAAGACTTTAGTCGTCAAATGTGGGTTTTTTTTACTTAAATTAAGACGAAAAAGCTATCTTTTTGTATGATTTGATATATTTTTAGGCTAAAACACGAAACATTCATTATTATGCAATTTAGGGTACAGCACTTAAAAAATGTTCAGGGGATAATAAATAAAAATAAGGGAATATAGATCATTCTTCTTTTACCTTTATCTGTGCCATTCATACATGCAGAAAATTCACAAATTTATTTTAATAATATTAAAAGTGGATTAGGAAAACTGATTGCACCAGAGCCAACGCGATCTGCGCAAACGATTGATATTAGCTCACTCAGTCACACTGGATACCTCATCAAAGGTGGCTGAACTGCCGCAGATTACTCGACCGCAGCAGGGACAATCTTCAATTCGGTCTATAAATGCTGATATTCCTGCAAAAATGAGTCTAATTGAGGCGGTTCATACAGCAGTTCAGCGTCGTCCGAAAATTGCCCGGAGTATTTCGTCTTGATCTGCACAGGCAGCCAATATTGATGTGGCCAAAGCAGCCTATTATCCGCAGTTATCTGGCGGTGTAGGTACTGGAGATTTGACCTCAGGTGAACGTGGACGTCAGGTAGTCTCTCTGAATGCTACCCAGATGCTATATGACTTTGGCAAGATTAAAACCAATGTCAGTGTTGAAGAGACGAGACTGGCAGAAAACCAGGCAAGAGTATTAGTGAGTCTAGATCAGGTTGCACTGGAAGTAGCGGATGCTATTGTCCATGTCAAACGCTATCAGGAAATTACCAAGATTGCCGAACAGCAGATTCAGGGCATTGCACGAATTGCAGAAATTGCCAATTTACGTTCCCGCGCCGGAATTAGCACACAGGCCTATCCGGTTCAGGCGCAGTCCAATCTGGAAGCAGTACAATCCAACCTGATCGTGCAACAGACCCAGTTAAGACAATATCAGCAACGTCTCAGAACTTTATTGGGATTTGATGTCTCTGCAATTCAATGGGAAATTCCAGATCGTATCGTAAACCAGGCTGATCTTTATCAGGATCCTGAATTTACCCAGATTCCAAGCATGATCTTGGCACATTCAGGAGTAGATGTAGCCCGATTGCAAAAAGATCAGGCACGTTTAAGCCGTTATCCGACTATTAATCTGAAAGGTAGCTTAAGTCAGGCGGTTAATGGTCGAAATCCGAATAATAATAAAGATGATGGCTTTTATAATTCAATCATGATTGAAGCCAGCAGTAATTTTTATCAGGGGGGGAGCTGTTCGGTCTCAGGCACGTGCTACCAGTTATGCCGAAGAAGCTGCACGCGCACAGGTCAATACTGTCTATCTGGATGTACTGGATCAGGTTCGCTTAATCCGGGAATAGATTGAAAATAAACAAAGACAAATGGATGTCCTGGCTCAGCGCCGTGAAACCACGGTACGAACCAAAGAGCTATATCAAGAACAATATAAATTGGGCACACGGACTGTAGTGGATTTATTAAACGCAGAACAGGCTTATTCACAGCGCAGCACAGGAATTTGAATCAGCGCGCTATGACATCTATTCGACGATTGTGCAATACATTCAGGTGACAGGTCGCACACGGGATATTTACGCGCTTAACCGTATTTCTATTCAGGGGTTTGAAGTTCAGCCATGAGTACAACAATAAATTATCAGCCGTGGCTTCAGGCAGTTTTGAACATTGCCAAGCATTATCGGATCGAACCATCTGAGGAGCGGATTCGTCTGCAACTGGACTGGAACCAGCATCATGACATTGATGAAATGTTCAAAATTGTCAGCCGTCAGATGGGATTAAATGTCCGTAAAAATAAATTCGATAGCAGTTTGCTGAATCCCTGGCGTTTGCCCTTAATGGTTGAATTTGATAGCGGAGATGTTGGTGTTATTGAACGTATCGACACACAAGGCAATGTCAGTGTACAACTGAGTGGAGATGCTGGTTTGTCGCAAAGTTTTACGATTGAGCAGTTAGAAACAGGTGCGAAGCATGTTTATATCCTGCGACCAGAGTCTTCTGTGCCGGATGCGCGTGTCGACGAATACATCAAGCCCTTTGAGAAAAACTGGTTCTGGTCAATTGTTTTGAAAGACTGGAAACGCTATATCGATGTGATGTTTGCCTCTTTAATCGCCAATATTCTGGCTTTGGCAACGATTGTCTTCTCGATGAACGTTTATGACCGTGTCATTTCTTCACAATCGATTCCCACTTTATGGGTGTTGGCCGGTGGTGTACTGATTGCAGCTATTTTCGAATTTATATTACGGGTATCCCGTATTTATCTTTCAGACATTATTGGTAAACGGGCTGACCTGAAAATATCTGACCGGGTATTTGGGCATTCCTTAAGAATTAAAAACAGTGAGCGTTCCAAATCGACCGGAACGTTTATTTCACAGATTCGTGAACTTGAAGGTGTGCGTGAACTGGTCACTTCAACTACCGTGATGGCAATTGCAGATCTGCCATTCTTCTTTCTGTTCCTGGGGATATTCTGGATTATTGGCGGCAACCTGTTCTGGGTCATGCTACTGGTAGTACCACTCATGATTCTTCTTGGGATTCTGGCACAGAAAAAACTGGCCAAGTTGGCACAGTTGGGAATGCGTGAATCTGCAATCCGTAATGCCTTATTAGTTGAAGCCGTACAAGGGATTGAAGATATCAAGCTGTTAAGAGCTGAAACCCGCTTCCAGAACCAATGGAATCACATGAATGAAGTCTCTGCTGATATCAGCATGCAACAACGTAAAATTGTTGGATTAATGACCGCATGGACTCAAAAAATTCAGGGTTTAACGTTTGCCATTGTGGTCTTGGTGGGTGCATTTGCAGTGATGGATGGTGAGATGACCACAGGTGCTTTAGTTGCCTGTTCAATTTTGTCATCACGGATGCTGGCACCTATTTCACAAATCACCGGTGTCTTAGGGCGTTTACAACAAGCCAAAGTTGCTAAAGGCGGTCTGGATGAATTGATGAAAAAACCGGTGGATCAGCCGGATTATTCACACCTGATTCACCGTCCTGTATTAGATGGTCATTATGACCTGAGTGGTGTGGTGTTCAAATATGGCGATGATGATCCGAAACCGAGTTTGATGATTCCCAAACTGGAAATCAAACCTGGTGAAAAAATTGCAATTCTGGGTCGTAACGGTGCTGGTAAATCGACTCTATTGCAACTGTTGTCGGGTATGCAAACCCCAGCACAAGGTAAGGTCAAACTGGATGGCATTGATCTGACCCTGATTGATCCGTCAGATGTGCGGCGTGATATGAGTTTGCTAAATCAGAACTCGCAGTTATTTTATGGTTCAATTCGTGAAAACCTGACTTTGGGTGCACCTTTGGCCACCGATCAGCAAATTCTGGAAGCCTTATAAATTACCGGTGCACTGGGATTTGTACAGGAGAAAAAAGAAGGCCTGGATCATATCATTTTGGAGGGGGGTGTCGGCTTTTCTGGTGGACAGCGCCAAGCCTTGTTATTAGCGCGGTTGTTGATTCGTCAACCAAAGATTTTGCTACTGGATGAACCGACCGCTGCCATTGATGAGGTGTCAGAAAAACAGTTGATTGATCATCTTAAAGGGTATTTAACCCATCGTACGCTGATAGTAGCAACGCATCGTCGCGCCGTACTGGAGTTAGTTGACCGTATTCTTGTGGTCAATGATGGCAAAATTGTCATGGATGGTCCACGAGACCAGATATTAAATCAGTCACAGGTAGGAACTAAACGGGTCGTGGGAGCAAGCGCATGAGTGAACCACAAATATTAACGCGTTCAAACAAAGTGAGCTTCCAGGAACCGCCATTACCTAAATCCAGTCTGATTATCTGGATTGTGGGCATTGGTTTGTTAATACTGCTGACGTGGGCCTAGTTATTTAAACTGGAAGAGGTTTCGACCGGTACGGGTAAAGTCATTCCATCTTCCAAAGAACAAGTGATTCAGTCTCTGGAGGGGTCATTCTAACCAAGTTAAATGTCAAAGAAGGTGAGATTGTCGAGCGTGGGCAAGTAATGGCCCAGCTTGATCCGACCCGCTTTGAATCCAACGTCGGTGAATCAGAATCCTTGCTGATCGCTTCACGTGCGACTTCCGCTCGTTTACGTGCAGAAGTGAGTGGTACGCCGTTGTCTTTCCCGGAAGAAGTGCTGAAATATCCGAAACTGGTTAAAGAAGAAACCGCACTCTAATCAGTCACGTCGTGCCAATCTGGGAGAATCTCTTGCCGGATTGCAACTGGCATTGGTACTGGTACAACAGGAACTGGAAATGACCGCGCCATTGGTGGCTAAAGGGGCAGCCAGTGAAGTTGAAGTTCTACGGTTGAAGCGTGAGGCCAATGACCTGCGTAACCAGATGAAGGATATTCGCAACCAATATTATGTGAAAGCACGGGAAGAACTGTCCAAAGCCAATACTGATGTGGAAACTCAGCAACAGGTGGTACGTGGCAAGTCAGATACCTTGAACCGGACCATTTTTAAATCTCCAGTCCGTGGCGTGGTCAAAGAAATTGATGTCATGACTTTGGGTGGCGTAGTACCGCAAAATGGCAAACTGATGACTATCGTACCTCTGGATGAAAAATTACTGGTTGAAGCCCGAATTTCACCACGTGATATTGCTTTTATCCGTCCTGATCAGGAAGCGCTGGTTAAGATTACTGCCTATGATTACTCGATTTATGGTGGCCTAAAAGGTAAAGTGACCGTGATTTCACCAGATACCTTGCGGGATGAAGTCAAACAGGATCAGTTCTACTATCGTGTGTATATCCGTACCGATAGTGACAAATTGAGAAATGCCGCCGGGTAGGAGTTTAATATCACACCAGGGATGGTGGCCTCTGTAGACATTCGTACCGGCGCAAAAACGGTAATGGACTATCTGATCAAGCCATTCAACAAGGCTAAAGAAGCATTGCGTGAACGTTAAATTTAAAAGTAATTAATAAAATTAAATTGAATCAAGCCTCTCGTATAGAGAGGCTTTTTCTTTGCCCCATCAAAACAAGTATACTGCACAGGTGAAATTTGAATGCCTGAAGTTATGCCATTTACCATTGCTAGCCTTGTCAGTTTTGAGGAAGACATCAAAAAAAGCCGATTTCAGGCCTTTGCCACACCTGTAGAAAATGAGCAGGATGTGAAGGATTTTCTGGAAACCTATCGTGATCCGACTACGACTCATCAATGCTGGGCCTGGAAAATCGGTCATCATGTACGCTTTAATGATGATGGTGAGCCATCGGGTACAGCAGGTCGGCCGATCCTTGCGACTATTGAGGGCAATGAGCTAACCAATGTACTGGTACTGGTGAATCGCTGGTATGGCGGTATTAAACTAGGGACTGGCGGACTGGTACGTGCCTATGGGGGCTGTGCTGGACAATGTTTGTTATTAGCTGAAAAAATTGAACTGATTGAAAAGAAAAAAGTCGAATTTGCCTGCCAATTTAATGAATGGGCCATTTTTCAGTATGAGCTGAATCAGCAGCAGATTGATTATCAGGAAGAATATACGGCTGAAGGCGTACAGGTTCAGGCACAATTCCAGAAACATCAGATTGAACCTTTTGCTTTAAAAATTCAGGATGTCACTCGCGGTCGTGAACAATTAAAAATCATAGAAGAAGCCACAGATGACTGAACAAGATCCATTACTGAAATATCGCGAGCAGCATAAACATCGTCTGAACTATATGCCTTGGCTATATTGGTCCTTAAAACCGAAGAATCGTGGTTGGGCTGAAGCTTGGCAGAAAGAATATCAGACCTATCTAATGGAGATGGAAACAGTCGAGATTGGTGAAAACTGTTTTATTTCGCCGTTGGCACATATCTTCGCTGAACCGGGGCGTAAAATTATTATCGGGGATAATACCTTTATTGCGGCAGATTGTACGTTACATGGTCCTTTGGAGATTGGTAACGAAGTCGCCATCAATCATCACTGTATTCTGGATGGCGGTCGGGTAGGGATTAAACTGTATGATCAGGTACGTATCGCAGCTTATTGTCATCTTTACGCCTTTGATCATGGGATGGAACTTGAACAGCCAATTTATCAGCAGGCCGTTAGATCTAAAGGGATTGAGATTGGTCGGGATGTCTGGCTAGGTGCCCATGTCGGCATTAAAGATGGGGTGAAAATTGCTGATCAGGCGATTATAGGGATGAATAGCATGGTCACGAAGGATATTGAAGCGCGTGCAATTGTCGCCGGAAATCCGGCAAAATTGATTCGATATCGGGATTAAAACAGTGAAAGAATCGCTTGGAAAAAGGATTGATATCAAGCGCTTAATATTCGTTAAAGGCCTTAGAACATCACATAAAAGTTAACATATTTCAATTCAAGCCTTACAGATTTCAGTGCACATTTACTAATGCTTGTGCTAAGTTAAAAATAACTAAGAAATTTTTATTATAAAAGAGAGGCTGAACATGAAACGTGTCATTGCCTGCATAGACTCCTCACCATGCACGAACGCGCTTGCAGATGCGGCTGCATGGATTGCCAAACAGACCGGCCGTGAACTGGTTTTATTACAGGTTCTGGATTATTACCCGGCCAGTTATCATCTTGGGGAAATTAGCGGTGTGATTGGCTTTGAAAGCAATGCCATGTTACTTAAAGAGCTGGCTGAGCTGGAACAGAAGCAAAGTGAAATCGCGCTCAGCTATAGCAATAATCTGCTCCAACACATTTCGGATCGTATCTTTAAAGATTATGGCATCCGCACCACACATATTCAGGAAAAGGGTGATTTTCTGGAACAAAGTTTTCAGATTCTAAAACCTGATGATATTGCAGTAATCGGATTACTCGGTGAGCGTTCTGCCGAAAAAAACAAGCCAATCGGCACCAATGTAGAAAACTTTATCCGTGGTGCTAACTGTACAGTGATGACTGTAGGGGAACACTTCAGACCACCAACACGTTTTATCTTTGCTTATGAGTATTCACCGACCTGTGTGAAGATGATGAAACGTATTGCAGAAAGTGATTTATTAAGACAATTACAATGTCATCTGCTTTATATCGGTGATCATGTGGAAATCCTGAATGAGCCTCTGCAATATTTGACTGAAGCAGGACTAGAGGTCGTTCCAGAATACCGCTATGGAGAAGTGGCTGAAAATATCCTGTCTTATCAGCAGGAACATGGGATTCAGTTAATTGTCTTGGGAGCATTCAGTCACAGCAAAATCCACCAGTTCTTCTTGGGCAGTATTGCGACAACGATTTTCCGAAATTCTAAAGTGCCATTATTGGTGGCGAAGTAAAAAGAGGATGACAAAAGCTGCAGAGATGTATTTTTTGATAAATTGTTACAGCTTGAATTAAAAATAACCAGAGTTATCCTCATATATTGTGGATAACTCTGTGGTTACATTCTGTAAGATGATGTTATTTATCAAGAATACTTTATTGGCTGATTTTTGTTCTAGTTGTTTTATTTGACAATTGCGAGTGCAAAACCATCATGGCCTTTGCTACCGACGGTCTGTAAAGCAGTACAAGACAAGATACGTGGATGATTTTCCAGCGCTTTAAACATGTCACGAATGCCTTCAATACTTGGTTTTTTATTGTCCGGATTGATGATATCACCGGCACGAATTACATTGTCCAAGAAGATAATGGTGCCGGAGTGAGAAAGGTTTAAACTCAGCTCAAGATATTCAGGATAGCTTTGCTTATCAGCATCAATAAAAATAAAGTCAAAGGCTTCAGTATCTTCAGGCAGGGCACGTAGCACATCTGCAGCACGGCCACATTTCAGCTCAACTTTCTGTTTTAACTGTGCACGATCAATATTTTCCTGTCCCATAGCAGCATGTGTATCACGGCCTTCGATTGTCAGGATATAACCGTCTTCAGGCAGGGCACGAGCCAGCCACATGGTACTATATGCAGCAAAGGTTCCCAGTTCCAGTACACGTTTGCATTTGTTCATCTGAATTAGCATTTGCAGCAGCATTCCCTGATTTGGCGCAACAGCCAAATGATCTGGAAAACCATGTGCAGCAGTATTTTCAAGAGTCTGATTCAGGATAGGATCTTCAGGAATTAAATGTGAATCAATGTAGCGGTCAATATCTGTCCACATTTGTTGCATAGTAATCGCACCTTTGTTGTGATGCGTGCATTTTAAACTTTTCCGGGAATAGCGCAATTTATTGTTCTATATTCGCTGGTTTTTTAGGCTATACAAAGCCAAAAGCTGGCTTTGTATAGCAATTGGAATGACTTAGTAATTACACATTGATGAGCGACGGCTTAAATCCGGACCCCAAGTGCGATAACCTTGAGTATCAATATGGATTTGGCCAGAGGCATATAAACCGAGCCCCATATTCAGGCTTTGTCCATGTTGTAACCAGAATTGGCACAGTTTGAACTTGGTATTTTCAATTGCTGCATAATCCTGAGCCTGTGGGTACTCAGGTCCGATCCGGAAATCAATTGCCGAGTTAAACAGGTGACGTGAAGAATTGGCTCCACCGGCACACTGATTTAAAGGCAGGTCACGATAAACCGAAGTGACTTCAAAATCAGTCAGCACATTGGCTGCAACCAGATATTTAAAGACACGTAAGGTCGGCACCTGATTTGACCAGAGCTCACGGCTTGGAATCATGTATTGCGATCGACCACATTTAGCCCAATCCCGTGCAGTACGCATCAGCTCAAAGCTTGGAATAATATTCCCGACTCCTTGCTGGGCCAAAAAGTTTTCATATTCACGTACAAGAGACAGGTTATTCAGTGCCGATACCCAGTGAGTATAGACATAAGGAACCGGTTTAGGCTGTGGTTTATGATTGTACTGGACTCGTTCTTCTGGGATGTAAATCCTTTTATCTGGAGTTACCTTACCAGACTGTTTTGTGGTGGTAGCACATCCTACAAAGACAAGCGGGATTATACAAACACTCAATAACCCCTTTATTAAATGCTTCATTAATAGCAATTCGGATATTTATAAAATAGCGCTATTTTAGTCCACTTTTACGGAGAAAATCAGGATAAATTGCAATGAAATGTGTGGATGGGGTATAAAAAAAGACCAGTCTATGCTGGTCTTTTTTTAAGATTTGAAAAATTATTTTTCAAGATATTGTAATTTATCAGTTTTACCATTCCACTCTTCACGGTCAGCAGGTTGCTCACCAATTTGAGTGATGTTCGGCCATTTTTGAGACAGTTCAGCATTTAGCTCGATAAAAACTTCTTGGCCTTCCGGTAACTCATCTTCAGAGAAAATTGCATTCGCAGGACATTCAGGCTCACATAACGCGCAGTCGATACACTCGTCCGGGTTAATCACAAGGAAGTTAGGACCTTCATAGAAACAGTCTACAGGGCAAACTTCAACACAGTCTTGATATTTACATTTAATACAATTTTCAGTGACAACGAAGGTCATGGCGACAGCTACCTAAAAAATATGGTTCTAATGACGAATACCGTATTTTAGGCAAAAATAGAGGGAACAAACAATTCCTTTTATTGATATTTGTTATATATAGGGCTGTTAAATTTGAAAAAACTGCGATGATTTGAGGAAAGGCTCAGGGAATGAGAATCATCATCAGCTAAGCCCTATGCAGGATAGGGCTTAGGAGTGATTTTAACTTGGCTGTTTCATGAGATCTTTAAGAGCATAAAGTTGCTGTAATGCTTCACGTGGACTCAAATTGTCGACATCAAGGTCTTCTAATAATTCAAGCGCTGCTGAAGGCTTTTCAATCTCGATGACTTTTTCAATGATTTCAGGCATCGCGAACAGATCATGCTGTGGACTTTGCGGTTTGGCCTGATGCTGCTTTTCCAGAATCTTCAAACGATGTTGAGCTTCTTTAATTACAGCCGCAGGAATACCTGCCAGTTTAGCCACCTGTAAACCATGACTCTGACTAGCTGGACCATGTTGGACTTTATGCAGCAGAATCAGGTTGCCATTTAGTTCTTTGGCTGTGACATGGTAGTTATCAATGCCTGATTCTTTATCCAGTTCGGTCAGCTCAAAATAATGTGTTGCGAACAGACATAGACATTGAATCCGTTTAGTCAGATCCAGCACACAAGCCCAAGCCAGGGACAGCCCATCATAGGTACTGGTCCCACGACCCACTTCATCCATCAGGACTAGCGACTGGCTGGTGGCATGATGCAGGATTTGTGAAGTCTCCGTCATTTCCACCATAAAGGTTGATTTACCGGTAGACAAATCATCTGCAGAGCCAATCCGGGTAAAGATTCGGTCAATTGGACCCAGTGTTGTCGATTGCGCTGGCACATAACTACCGCAATAAGCCAGCAGGGCAATTAGGGCAGTCTGGCGCATAAAGGTGGATTTACCACCCATATTTGGACCGGTAATAATGGCCATACGGTGCTGATAATCCAGCTGGGTATCATTGGGAGTAAATGCAGCCTTGCTCAAAGCTTCCACCACTGGATGACGGCCGGCAACGATTTTCACACCAATTTCAGGGCTGAATTTTGGTCGTGCCCAATTGCGTAAACGTGCTTGATACGCAAAGTTTGCCAACAGATCGATCTGGGCAATCGCACTGCTCATCATCTGTAGATTACCAATATCCTGACGCAGTTCATCCAGCAACATTTCGAACAGCATTTTTTCACGAGCAAGCGCACGGGATTCGCTAGACAGCACTTTATCTTCAAAAGCTTTTAGTTCAGGCGTGATATAACGCTCGGCATTTTTCAGTGTCTGACGACGGATATAATGTTCAGGTGCCTGTTCAGCTTGTGCACGTGTAAGTTCGATATAATAACCACTGATACGGTTATAGCCGATTTTCAGGGTAGGAATGCCGCTTTGCTCCCGTTCCTTAATTTCCAGATCAATCAGGAACTGTCCAGCATGATCACGGATTTTACGCAGCTCATCCAGCTCGGTATCGAAACCTTCTGCAATGACATTGCCATCACGTAGCAGTACCGGTGGATTTTCAACGATAGCGGACATCAGGCGCTGATGCAGACCATGAAAATCGCCCAGTTCTTGATTCAGCTGCTGTAATAATTTCGAATTCTGCTGACTTAACAGTGGTTGTAATGCATGGCGTAAAAATGGAATCTGTGCACAGGCCTGACGTAATTGAACCAGATCGCGTGGACGCGCACTGCCTAAAGCGATACGGCTGAGTACACGTTCAATATCACTGATTTCTTTTAAGACCAGACGGACTGGCGATTCATGGAAACCTTCAAGCAATACCTGTGTGGCATCCAGTCGCTCATCCAGAATCGCAGTATCACGAAGCGGTTGCATCAGGGTGCGGCTAAGCAGACGGCCACCCATAGCGGTCTGACAGTCATTGATCAGCTGGAACAATGAAGTGCCATGCTCAAATAAAGGCTCAATTAGCTCAAGATTACGACGGGTGACTGGATCCAGTGCAATAAAGTCTGAACTTTGTTCCAGTTGAATGGTTCGGATATGCGGTAAAGCTGTTTTTTGAGTTTCTTTGGCATAGTGAATCAATGCAGCCGCAGCAGCTTTGGCCAAGGGCAGATGATCAATTCCGAAACCTGAAAGCGTACTTACTGCAAACTGGTCACATAAGGTTTTCTGAGCATTGTTCTGGTTGAAGTCAACATTCGGACGTTTACTGATCGGAACATCTAGCTGTTGTTTTAAGTGTTCTATCAGTGCCTGATCTTGCAGATTTTCATCAATCACAATTTCGCTAGGCATCAGGCGTGCCAACTCAATGGCTAACTGACTTAAGTCATAATCGATTTGCTGGACTTTAAATAAACCGGCACTCAGGTCAAGAAGTGCAATTCCGATTTGTTGCTGGTGAACACATAGAGCAACCAGGTTGGAGGTTTGATGAGCACCTAATAAGGCATCATCGGTTAAGGTTCCAGGGGTAATGATTCGGACGACACCACGTTCAACTGGACCTTTACCAGTCACTTCACCGATCTGCTCGCAGATCACCACCGTTTCGCCTTTTTTCACCAGACGAGCCAGATAGCCTTCAGCAGCATGGAAAGGTACACCGGCCATCGGAATTGGCTGGCCATTGGCTTTACCGCGATGGGTCAGGGTAATGCCTAAAATTTTAGCGGCCTTATGGGCATCTTCAAAGAACAGTTCATAGAAATCACCCATGCGATAAAACATCAATGAGTGTGGATGCTGCATTTTGACCGACATGTATTGCTGCATCATGGGCGTTAAGCTAGAGAGATCAGCCACAAGTTCTGAACTGGTCATTAAGAAAAAATCCTTTAAATATATAAAGCAAAACCTGAATCTTTTTCCGAAACACTATCCTCAGAAAACCTGGAAAATAGCCTAAGCTAAAATCCTGTAAAGACCGGTTTGAATGTCAAAAATAATTGCCTCAAGTCTAACAAATTTAATTTTTAGAAAGAAATATAAATCCGCAGGAATCTGTATTTAGACGGACTTAGTCGATATAAAGCATAAAAGGGTATTGATACATGGGTTGCTCATAAAAAAAGCCACCGATAGGCAGCTTTTTTTATATCTTTCATCAAAATTTAATCAGGCTCATACAATCCTAAGTCGACCAGATGTAATCTGAGAAGGCGGCGGAGTTCCAGTACAGCCTCAGGCGTTTCCTGAACGGAATGTCCACCTTTGATAATTTTATTGGAAGCCGCACCTTCAAGATATGCACTCTGATAAGCAACGACATCATCAGTCATGATATTTTCATCATCACTATCTGTATTATTGCCAATAATCGAGTGAAATTTGAATCCCGGTGCAGGATTGATATCTTTGGTCAATGCCGTGAATTTTGATTTTTTACTAAGGTCACTCGGCCCATTTTGAATCAGGTCACGACCGACTTCATGTAGAAAATCACTTAAGCCAATTTCACCTTGGACTGTGTCGGCAAATGCGCCCAAAAAGGCACTCGGAACACGAATAATTTTACGTGCCAGTTTGGTATGCCAGCGATCTGCATAATCGGTCCCTTTATGCGGTGCTGCCAGGAAAATAGCGCGACTAAAATTCGGAACTGGCTGCATTTTCAAGCGTGCTTTAAAGAGCGGATTGTCCCGGAACTTGGTCAGCTTTGAATTTTTTACAATATTAAAAGCGGGCTCGGTAATATCTGCATCACTCACCAATAGACGGGCAATGACACCGCCCATACTGTGTCCAACCAGTACAGCTTCTTTTTTG
Source organism: Acinetobacter sp. UBA2581 (assembly GCF_002339435.1). Lineage (NCBI taxonomy): Bacteria > Pseudomonadati > Pseudomonadota > Gammaproteobacteria > Moraxellales > Moraxellaceae > Acinetobacter > Acinetobacter sp. UBA2581. Next base: position 18,807 of record NZ_DDLD01000010.1, read on the forward strand.
GCTGGTGCATTATTACTAATACGCGCGAAACCTTGTTGAAGCAGCGCATTAATCTGGAAACGGCTTTCCAGAATAGGCATGTTGGTTGAGTAGAAGACCTGCCACACCTGGAAATTTTCTCTTAAGACCGGATCACCCATAATATCATTCGTTAAACGAATCCAGGCTTCCGGGCTGCTGGCCAAACCATGAATCAGCACTAAAACCTTTTTATTTGGATTATAAGGTTCCAGCATAAATAGATGAGGCATGACCAGATTATCGTCACGATTGATCAGTGTCAGATAGGCTGCACGTCCCAGGTTATTTTCTGCCAGCCATAAGCCATAAGGCGCTGAAAAATTTGCAGCTAAAGTATATTCCTTATTGGCAACTTTAATCTTGTCATATTTATACGGGTCATAAAGTTTTAAATGGAAGTTGCTGTTATTTAGGATCTGTTTTACAGAGTTCGCTGATTCTGGAATGGCAGTAATTGTGGTTGCCAGATAACGTGCTGAATGAATAAAAGGATTTACGCCATTTTGATATTGGTAATTTAGTGGATCAACCAGATATTTTTTATCTTTTTTGGAAATTTTTTCTTCCGGCAAAACCACCAGAAACTCAGAGCCGAAACCGTCACGACGGGTAATCGAGCGCAGACCAGAGAAGTTCATGTTATAGGTCGACATTAACTGTTCAATCGACTGATTCTTGAGCTGGGGGAAATTGTCCAGATTAATGTTATAGACACTGTTGCCAACCTGCAGGCGTTGTCCGGCTTCTTTAGTTTTATAACGTTCCGCGTAGATCTGGATTAAATGAGCAATCGCCAGGTTATAAAAGTCACGAATCTGAACTTGTCGGTTGTCGAAAATCCGGTCTTGTGGCGCACGTTCAGTCTGGAACAGATAGGCATAACTGTAGCGGATACTTTTATCCAGCATTTGTAACTGCTGTTCCTGACATTTTTGCAGGTTCTGGGTTTGCAGTTGCTGTTTTTCTTCAGATCGGGTTTTAGCTAGAGCACTGGTTTTACATTCAGCCGATTTACCCAGCTGTAGTGATTTAGCTAGATATAATTCACTCGATGTGGAAAGTAATTGCTCATCCAGAATCTGTGGAATTTCTTGTAGCTCTTTCACACATTCTTCTGGATTATTTTCACAGACTTGTGCTTCACGTCCGGTCATGGACAGGACATTCAGACTGGCTTCACTCAACTTATCGCGTGTAAGAATGCTATCGCGTTCATTATTGATGGTGACATTAATAGCCTGCTCTTTAACACTCACCACCTGACAGCCACTGAGTAAGGCTGTCATGAGTACAGTGCAAAGTAATGCTATCTTATTTATTTTCTCGTGCATAAAGACTTTGAACACTCATTTAAAATTATAAAGCTTGATAATGCTTTGTATTTTACTAATTTTTTCCCATAAAAATAGACCGCCGGAGCGGTCTATTTGTAATATTATGAATCTGAAATATAGCTTATTGTGCTGGTGTAGGCGCCGGGGTTGTTGGTGCAGGAGCGGCTGTTTGCATGACTTGCCATACGTTCCAGCGACCCTGTTTTTCAATTTCCTGAATCAGACGATCAGCGACTTCAGCTTCTTGCGGATATTTAATTTTGTAATTATTCAGAACCTGAACAGCATTCTTTTTATTCTCCATGGCAATGTAGTTATTTGCCGCAGATAAATAAGCTTCCTGAACACCCGCCTGCATTGCCTTGTCCAAATACTGAATCGCTTCACGATGACCGCCACCTTCAGACAGGCCAAAGCCAAACCAGAAGTTTGCTTCAGCATCATCCTGGTTGATACGAAGAATGCGCTGTGCATAGGTCATTGACTTGGTGGTATAGATAGAACCTAAATCAAGATTACGTGCCATCACGCTGGCCTTAAATGCACGCATTAATACATCAAATGAAGCATTTGGACGTGAAGCTAGAGTATCTAGCTGTTGAGAAACTTCGCGAAGCTTTGCTTCAAAACCACGGCGTTCCTGACGGTCGCTAAAACGAGGTGGATAATGACGCGCTTTACCTTCTACCATCTGCAAGAAATCATCGATTTCGGTAATGTCGATTTCATTTTCATTGGCAAGTGCTGCATAACGCATACTGCGTGTATTGCTATCCACCATCGGGATAATCAGCTTGTTTACATCTAGGGTTAACTGTTTAGACGGATCTTTAGGATCAGTCACCACCATTTTTGTCACTGGCTGCGCAGCGGCTTTTTGCAAATGAACTTCAAATGGAGGTGGTTCGTTATAGTTAAACGGGTTTAAAGCATAAAATGGCGGAGTAATTTCAGGTTCAACAAAAACTACCTGATCAGCTTGTTTCTGTTCTTGTTTGCTTGATGTCGGTGCCATAGAGCACGCCGTCATGGTAAAAGCTAAGCAAGAAATTGCTAAGGGCTTCAAGGTCATAATATCCGTCCATTTATGTTATTTTTTAAAACATCTATTCAAAAAAATGCATGATCGTCAGTCTATGAAAAGTGCTGCGATCATGCAAGCAAATGCGTGTTACAAAAGAATTACGATTTACAGTCAGGCCTTGGACTGACTGGTTTGTGCTTCGCACTCACGGCGCGCATCTTCCAGAATTTTAAGTTCTTCTTTGCTAAATGGCTGTTCATTTAACTGGTTTTTCTTGAAAGTCGGGTCAAGCAAAGACAGGCGGTTGCACAGCGTATTCATGCGTTTTTCATTTTGTTGAATACGGTCAAGTAAAACACGCATGCCTTCCAGAATCGGGTCTGTCTGATCCTGTGTAGTTGCATAAGGCTGGAAGCCAATACTTTCGGCATAATCACGACGACGTGCTTCAGCATCATCTTTTGGCTGATCTTTGGTGATAAAGCGCGCTGGGTTGCCAACCGCTGTGGTATTCGGCGGAACTGCTTTGGTAACCACAGCATTGGAACCGACCTTGGCATTTTTACCTACCGTGAATGGACCTAGGATTTTGGCACCTGCACCAACAACAACGCCATCTTCCAGAGTCGGGTGACGTTTGCCTTTATTCCAGGTTGTACCACCCAAAGTCACACCATGATACAGGGTGACATCATCGCCAATTTCCGCAGTTTCACCAATCACAACGCCCATGCCGTGATCAATGAAAAAACGTTTACCAATCTTGGCGCCCGGATGAATTTCGATACCTGTTGCAAAACGGCTAAAAGAGGACAAAACACGCGCTGTACCTTTACAGTCTTTTTTCCATAGCTCATGTGCCATACGATGCATAATCAGTGCATGAATGCCAGGGTAGGTGGTTAAGACTTCTAAGGTATTGCGTGCTGCAGGATCGCGCGCAAAGACAGCTTGGATATCTTCTTTGAGCTGTTTTAGCATTAGTTTTGATCCTCATCCTGTTGTGATGTATGGGAAGATTTTTTCCAGGTGCCGTTATTCAGTGCCTGAACACGAGTGAAAATACCACGAAGTAAGTGATATTCCATACGATCTAATTGTATACGTCCGAAAAGGCGACGCAAGCGTAAAGGAAGTAATCGTGGGTTTTTTGGATCCATAAATTCAATTTCTGCCAGCATTTTTTCCAGATGAGGGTAGAACTGTTCCATCTGTTCATGGGTCACCAGCGGTTCATCCCATTCCATTTCAATGCCATCAATAACTTGCATGGTGGCTTTTGGATCACGTGGGTGTTCAACCTGATCCAGTGCCGCCATACGCAGTTCATAGCAGATCACCTGAATGGCTTGAGCAACATTCAAAACACCATAGTCCGTATTCACAGGAATGGTTAAGTGATAATTCGCAATCGCCAGTTCTTCATTGGTCAGACCACGGTCTTCACGGCCAAACAGAATCGCAATTTCCTGTTTTTCTTGCACCACAGCAGAAAGTGCTTTTTCTGCCGCTGGACGGACATCTAGTAAAGGCCATGGAATAGTGCGACTACGCGCACTGGTACCAAAGACGATCTGGCAATCTTTAATGGCTTCTTCTAGCGTTTCTACGATCTCAATCTGTTCGATCAGATCGGTTGCACCTGCAGCCAGCGCATCAATATCTGGATGCGGGTAGGTTTTTGGTGCGACCAAGACCAGTTTGCACAGGCCCATGGTTTTCATGGCACGTAATGCGCTACCGATATTGGCAGGCAGGGTGGTATTAACCATGACAATACGCACATGGGAGAGATGTGCTGAAACAGCAGCATTGTCAATTTGACTCATGATGATTCCAGTTTGGATATATTAAAATGGGAGATTTATGAATACTGCAGCTGAGATTCAGCTTCATATTGTGCCAAGGCATCGTCCATGCTCATGTCAGCAGGCGGAGGCGGAACCTCAACTGGCTTAGCTTCTTTATAAGATACGGCACGTGCAGCTTTAGACTTCACCTGATACTCGATATAGAGCGCAGTCTTGCCAAAATAGTCACGCAGCTTGGCGAGAAGATCATCCAGTGGTGCAACTTTCCAGCTTAAGCCCAGATGCAGTTCAGCCGTGGCATAGCCATAATCCAGATACAGAATCACTGGAATATGCGTGCTCATATCCACATTGGTATATGGCATCAGAATTTGCTGCAAGTCACGGCTGAGGGTTTTGCTGTAATGTTCAGCTTGCAAGGTAATCTTGATGCTGTTAGCGCGTTTCTGACGGATTTCATTCAGGCTAAAGGCTTTGGTCAAACGACCGAGTGGGCGATCAAAACCTTCACGCTCGTAAATTTCACCTTCAATCACCACGACTTTATCAACCTGAACGATGTCTTTAAAGCGCTGGAAGCGTTCATGGTTGGTGGAGATTTCGATACGTGCCGTACCATCATCTAATGTCACCACCATCCGGTTCGGGAAGTTAGCGACATCGACTACCAGACCAGCAAACACAGTCGTTACACCACGACGGGTCGGGGTTAATTCATTGATCTGACAAGGTACGAATGCTTTTAGCTCATTACGATATACATCAATTGGGTGACCCGTTAGATATAGGCCGAGTGTATCTTTTTCACCTTTGAGACGGACTTCATCAGACCAAGGTTTCACCGGTTTGGCCGGTTTACGCTGAACTTCTTCAACTTCACCAAATAGATCCATGATCCCGGTTTCACGGTTCTGACGGGCCTGATCTGCAGCCTGTACTGCTTCAGGAAGCTGTGCCATTAAATCAGCGCGTTCAATGCCCAAGCAATCCAGTGCACCAGCACGGATCAAGGCTTCGAGCGTACGTTTATTGATTTTTTTCAGGTCGATACGGTGACAGAAGTCAAACAGGTCTTTATAAGGACCTTCTTTCTGACGTGATTCAATCACTGACTGCATTGCCGCTTCACCCACGCCTTTAATCGCACCTAAACCATACACAATAGTTTTTGGATCACTGGCATGGAACTGGTAAATCGACATATTCACCGATGGTGGTAATACTTCCAGTCCGTTATGACGGCAATCATCAATCAGGAACACCACGTTATCAGTGTTCTGCATTTCCGAGGTCATCACCGCTGACATGAATTCAGCAGGATAATGCGCTTTCAACCAAGCTGTTTGATAGGCGACAAGTGCATAGGCTGCAGCATGCGATTTGTTAAAGCCATAGCCTGCGAATTTTTCCATATAGTCGAAGATATGGTTCGCCGTTGCTTCATCGATATCTTTTTTCGCAGCACCTTCAATGAAGATCTTACGCTGCTTGATCATTTCTTCAGGTTTTTTCTTACCCATCGCACGACGAAGTAAGTCCGCACCACCCAAGCTATAGCCGGCACAGAACTGTGCCGACTGCATTACCTGTTCTTGGTAGACCATGATCCCGTAAGTCGGCTCTAATACCTTTTCCAGTAATGGATGCAGGTATTCAAACTCGCCACCATGCATACGATGGATAAAGTCAGGAATCAGATCCATTGGACCCGGACGATATAACGATACGAAGGCGATAATTTCTTCGAACTTGCTTGGACGCGCTTCCTTGAGCATCTTCTTCATGCCGACGGATTCAAACTGGAATACCGCGGTGGTATTCGCCGTCGCGAAGATGTTATAGGCTGGCTTGTCATCCAGCGGAATATAGGAAATATTCACCGGTTCGGTCACGTCTGGGCGTGCATTGATGTGCTTGATGGCATCTTCAATAACGGTCAGGTTACGTAGACCTAAGAAGTCGAATTTCACTAGACCGGCAGCTTCGACATCGTCCTTATCGAACTGGGCAACGCGTGCAGTACCATCAGCATCACACATCACGGCCGAATAGTCGGTCAGCTTGGTAGGGGCAATGACTACACCACCGGCATGTTTACCGGTATTACGAGTAATGCCTTCCAGTTTCAATGCCATTTCCCAGATTTCCGAAGCATCGTCATAATCTGGATTCGATGGATTGGTGACGATATCTTTCAGTTGAGGTTCAGCTTCCAATGATTCTTCAAGGCTTAAACCCAAAGGCTTGGTGGGAATCAGTTTGGAAATACGATCAGCCAGACCATAAGATTTACCGAGGACACGGGCTACATCTCGAATCGCACCTTTCGCTGCCATGGTACCGAAAGTCGCAATTTGCGATACCGCATCACGACCATAAGTCTGTGCCACATAGTCAATTACGCGGTCACGACCAGCGATACAGAAATCGACGTCAAAGTCGGGCATCGAAACACGTTCCGGGTTCAAGAAACGTTCGAACAGCAGGTCATAGCGCAGAGGATCAAGATCGGTAATTTTCAAACTATAGGCTACGAGGGAACCCGCACCTGAACCACGGCCCGGACCTACCGGTACGCCATTTCCTTTGGACCATTGAATGAAGTCCATGACGATCAAGAAGTACCCTGGGAAGCCCATATCCAGAATAATCTTGATCTCAAAGGCCAGACGTTCATCATAAGGCTGACGGATGATAGGCCAGTCTTCTTCACGTTTTTCTGGTGGATACAGGAAGTTCAGGCGTTCTTCTAAACCTTCTTCACATAAATGTGCGAAGTAGGTGTCAATAGTATGGCCTTCAGGAATTGGATAATCTGGTAGATCGTTGAAACCTAAACGTAGGGTGACATTACAACGTTTTGCGATATGGAGGGTGTTTTCAATCGCGGTTGGAATATCGCTAAACAGTTCCGCCATTTCTGTTGAGCTTTTAAAATATTGCTCAGGGCTATAGGTTTTAGGACGGCGATTATCACCAAGCACATAACCATCTGCGATACAGACACGCGCTTCATGTGCTTCAAAGTCTTCGCGTGCAATAAAATGCACATCATTATGTGCAACTACACCAATATTATATTTCTTTGCGAGCTTTACCGCTTCTTCAATGAAAGTATCTTCATTAGCACGGCCAGTGCGGGTGAGGGCGAGATAAACACGATTTCCAAATTTCTCTACCCATTCTTGCAGTAGCGGTTCAGCTTTATCGGGATTTGAAGTAATCAGCATTTTGCCGACATCGGACTGCATACCGAGCAATACGATCATGTCATCGTGCTGATTCAAGATCCAATCTTTTTGTACGCAAGGAATATCCAGTTGCTGACCGCTGATATAACCTTCAGACACCAGTTCGGTCAGGTTGCGCCAGCCTTTGTTGGTCATGGAAAGCAGGGTAACCCGATGCTCAGCATCATTCAGACGAATTTCAGAGCCAAGAATCGGTTTGATGCCTTTATCCAAACATTTTTTATAGAATTTAACAGCAGCATGTAGATTGGATAAGTCAGTCAGCGCGAGTGCTGGCATCTCGTCATTCGCAGCAGCTTTGACCAAGTCAGGTATACGTACGATGGATTCAGTAATCGAAAATTCTGTATGAATACCAAGATGAACAAAGTGCATAAATGAGTCCCTGCAAAAACCACTCGATAGTTTAGCACGGGATTTATTGTTTCAGTTTGAAATTGAGGGGAAATGCTGAACTTTTAGATTGTGAATTAGAATTGACTTAAAGTCATGTTTATCATTTTATCGGAATAGAACTACGTATCCAAATTGAATTTGTATTAGGCGACATGGATGTCGCCGTTGGCTTGTGATATTGGGACGTATCATCAAGTTAACAGAAGATTTTTGTTACCTTGCATAGCAGTGCTATTCATCTTTCAAAAGTAAAAGAAGAATTTCAAGTGTCAGTAAGTTTATTCATAAAGTTATTTGAAAATTAGAATTTCATTATTTTAGGACTTACGCATTGAGG
>NZ_DDLD01000104.1:0-4074 GCF_002339435.1 Acinetobacter sp. UBA2581
TGAAGCAATGTACTATGAGAAGATTAACCCGTTAGGTCAGGTGGCCTAGCTTAAATAAAAAAGGCTCCGACAAACCCGGTACGGTTCACTTCATTCGAAGTATCAAATAAATCGTTACTCAGCTAACTATAACGTATGGTTAGATTATAGCGTTCAATGTATGCATTCTGCTGTAGTTTACCAGATTGAATATATTCAATACGAACAACATGTTCAGTTGCCCAACGTAGAAATGCTGTGTCCTATAGCAAGCTAAAGCAGAACTATGAAAATTCACTTGCTTTAGCTTGTATATTTATTTGACTACCATAGTGGAATGTCAACAGACCCTAATAACGTTTAAAAAATTTTTGGGTTGGAAAAATTAAGTCGAATGAACTCAATCAAAGTAATGGTCAGGCAGCAGCATATCTTCATAAAAAGCACCAAATGGCTTCTGCGGATGTCGAATATGTATTTCTAAAATCCATAATAATGCTGAAGGGCAAAAATCAACATCTGCCATCAATCCCTCATAAGCAATTGCATGTGGAAAATCTGAAATACGGCGTCCAGCCCAATCCATATTCAACAACCACCCCATTTTTTCTGCTTCTTGCTCAGCAAAACGATATAGTTCTTGGCCTGTACTCCGATCTATTTCCCATTTTTTTCTTACTATATGAAATAATTTTCTCGCATCTGAAGCACATTGATGCATGTCAGCATCATTGCCAAATACAAAAGTATCCCCAGCATCTCCTTCCCATTTCTGGAACACAGGACCAATATCGACAAACATAATGTCATTCTCACCTAAGATGACATTTGGCTCTGAGTCCATTCCATAAGTTTTCGTTGTATTTTGGCCAAATCGCACATATACCTCATGCCAACCTCTGAGCATTCTATACTCTGCCAATAGGTCACGGGCCATTTCCACTGCATCTTCTTCAAGCATTCCTGGCTTACAGTTGGCTATGATTTGTTGCACAACAGCAATCGTTTTTTGCCGAACCAGTAACATCTCCTCTTGATTAAAATTTTGACCAACATGCTCTACTCTTGATTTATCAATTTTGAATGTGTTCATATTTATCTCTTTAATTCAGTACAATATTTCTCTAGGCATCGAAATTTCAAGACCATCTAAAGCTGAGGACAGTTGAATTTGACAGGCCAATCGCAAATTGTTTTCAGTGGCTGGGAGGCAGGCAATTAAGTTTTTTTCTTTTTTACTCGGCGGATCAATTTTCTCCCACCATTTGTGATCTACAATGACTGCACACATACCACACGATGCTTTACCACCACATACAGATAAAATGGAATGATTCTCTTCTTTTAAGGCAGTGAGTAAAGAAACTTCTGTCATTACCTGACTCACCTGCTGATCAACAATTAGACTGATCATTTGCTCAGATTGAAACTCTATTTTCCCAGTGGACGAAATCGCTGGTTCAAATGCATCACTCAAGAATTCTTTGACAGGATCATCCGTATTCTCAACAAATAGTGCATAGGCATCTTCAATCATAGCTGGATTTCCACAAGCCAGAATTATGGTATCAGAAGCATCATCCAGATCCTCAGATGCTTTCACATGCACATATTTTTTGCCCTTTCCTGAAATCACAGGAATGTATTCGAAATTCAGATATTGATTCTGATATGCAGAGAGAATTTCAGATGCATAAAAGTCACTACTTACTCTTCCACCCCAATACAGTTTTAATTCTCTGCCATTACAAGTAGGGAGATAGGTTTGCAACATAGCCAGAAATGGTGCAATTCCAGTCCCTGTGGCTAACATAACAATTGGATTGTTTCCCTCGGGAAACAAGAAGTCACCCTGGGCTGGATGAATATAAAGCCGATCTCCATGTTGCATTGTATTGAGTGCATGGTCTGAAAATGCTCCACCACATCTCAATCGGATATGCAAATCTAAAAGTCCTGTGCTATTCATGGATGAAGCTAAAGAATAACAACGACTTGGACCATCAGGAACCTGTATGATGAGATGTTGCCCTGCTTGGAAAGATAGAGGATGCTCAGGTTTTAGCTGAAGTAAAATTACATCATTCGATAGCTTTCTGATTTCATTAATTTCAGCTGCAATCATATTAAACACTCCCTTTCAGCAGTTTGCTGAGAGTGGTCATGTCTAGTACCTGTAAATGCACAGAATAAAACAATTTCATTATTTTGAAAAAAAAATGTATCTATCAGATTCATGAAAATATCTCCAAGAACACAGTTAAATGTTGAAACTGACAAGTTATTCAGACCTGACAGCGCTATGACTGGTTACTTGAAAAAAAAGTGGGCCAGCCAAAACTTTCTGGGTCGTCCCAGAATTTATGTTGGCCCATGGGCTGAGGTCGTCCTCACAAAGCTGTAAAAATAGATTATTTAGATGTTTTTTCTAGGAAGATGAATTAATGAGCTTTCTATTTTTGCCTTTGGCATCATCATAACTAAACCATCGATTAACCGTTCCCCTGCTTCAAATAATGCTGATTCAGGCATTGCAGGCAAACTTTCTAAAATGAACCACATCAGTTGAGCTTTGGAATCCAAGCGAGTTCTCAATCCTTGCCTCCAATTCCAACGTCGACAGGTTACACCCAGATCATCACGCCAAATAACTTCACCTTGAGATGGTGTCTCTTCACTGAGTTGTCCATTTTTTATCGTGTCAAAAATTTCTGTTCCATCCGCAATAGTTAACCGTGGATGCCCCTTATAAGCGGCTAGATTTTCCCCACCAATCGGAATGGCATACTGGATACTGACAGCATTATAAAGATCTACGATTGGATCAATACTTTGTAATTGACGGTCTTTAAAAACTCGCTGACGGAGGGCTTCCGCTGAACAAGGAGTCCTCTGTGGTTTAATACCGAATGCTCTAAACACATCAGCCCATTGCTCAAGATGTGCAGCAGCCCATATTGCATCTTGTTTGAGAATGGGGGTACAGGCAAATTGTAATGTCTCTCCACCATATTCTGGTTTGACCATGTTACTGGCATGTACTTGAATACTTAATGCTCGATATTCAGGTGCAATTTCTGCAATAACAGGATCAATCCATGGCTGTATCGTCATGCTGAATAGAACTCCTCATTCAAGCTTAAATTCAAAATTCATATCTTTAAAAAGATTCCTCAAGCATTTTATTTAGGTTTTAATAATTAGAAAAACTATATATTCTTATGCTAATTAAGTTTCTCTAATGATAATCAAATATTATGGATTTAATTCATCCACAATTGGCTGCATTTCTGGCAGTTCTCGAAGAAGGTAGCCTTGAGAAAGCTAGCCAGAGACTTTCCGTCACTCCTTCTGCAATTTCACAACGAATCAAAGCACTGGAGGACAGGCTCGGACAACTATTGGTTATACGACAAGTACCTTGCCGGACTACACCTGCAGGTGAGCTTTTACTGCGCCATGTCCGTCCGATGCAAATCTTAGAAAAAGAAGTATTAGCAGAATTTCTTCCAGAGCAATCTAGTAAAGACGTCACCAAACCAATGGCTATTGCCGTAAATCATGATTCGCTCGTGACCTGGTTTCTAGATGCCCTTTCAAGTCTAAATAAACAACATGGCTATTTTTTTGATATCAATGTCGATGATCAAGACCACACCATCAAACTATTACGTGAAGGGACAGTCATTGGAGCCGTGACTTCAAAGGCAACTCCACTACAGGGATGTGACATCAAAACACTCGGGAAAATGCGTTACCAAGCTATTGCATCACCAGATTTTTATCATCGTTATTTTAACAATGGCGTAAATCGAGAAAGTTTAAATCAGTCTCCCATGATTGTATTTAACCGCAAAGATGAGCTGCAATGGAAATTTGTCTGTCTGATTACACAAAGTCCTATTCACCCACCTCTACATTATTTACCCACAGCCACTGGATTTATTGAAGCAGCAAAAATCGGACTAGGCTGGTGTTTAGCTCCTGAAACACTTATTCAAACTGAGCTTGAAAAAGGCAATATTGTATTGATTGCTCCAGAATATTTTTTGGATGTCACTTTGTACTGGCAATGGCTTTGTTGCACAAACCTAT
>NZ_DDLD01000017.1:0-21535 GCF_002339435.1 Acinetobacter sp. UBA2581
ATAGTGCGTAAGTCCTATAATCTTTAAAAAATAATATTTATTTCCCAATGTGCTTATCATCAATCAAATACTGTCCAAAACTATCTATCCAGCCTTGAATAGATACCTCCCAAACATAAGTACGAGTTTTAAGTTTCTTCACTAGAGTAAGATCCTTAATTCCAAAATGTGTACTTCCTTCCGGCAACTCATCCCAGTCCACCTTTCCATTCTCAGTAAACCAGTCTTCCCAAGCTAATTGAATATCATGAGCCACAAATCGGTTGTTGGAATTATCCCAAGCAAATGGGTTATTACTATTCAACTTATTTACATGCAGGCGTTTAAAATATTTATTGTTCTGATGGATCTCAATAAACAGATCTAAATGTTTTTTGATGAAATCAAATTCAACATTAATTATGCCTTCATCCTCAAAAGCATCATTCTTATCAACCAATGCCATGTAGCGTTGTTTCTTGCTCCATTCCTTGTAATAGCTATTATAGTTTTCCTCAGCAACACGGATTGCTTCCTCAAACTCCAATCGGACACCACGTTTTTTTAAGTTCACGTACCGTTTTAGGGTATTCCATGATTCATGCAGGGTAATGGTCTGCAATTGAGGAATGGTAAATCCATCCTCAGCGTATCGTGTGGCAGCTTCATGGCGTAGATCATGGAATCTTAAGTCAGTGATACCACATGCATTACATGCCCGGGTAAAGTATGTAGACACGGTACGGGTATTCACTGGAATTAAAATATTCTTATCATATCCGAGGGCAAGCATTCGATCTCGGACTTCTGGCTTCATAAACTCATCAATCATATTGATGGCCCTTGGTTCCATGTGAGCATACTTATGATTACCCAAGGATCCATTCGGATTTTTAGCATCTCTGACTAACCACTGACTATTTAAATCATCGTAATCATCCAGGCGCAATGAACACAGCTCATCTTCACGGCGGGCAGTGTAGAGTGCAAACCACATAATTAGATGCATCGGCGTTGAATTCTTAACCCGTTTCCAGCTTTTATAAAAATAGTTGGTCAGCATTTGAAGCTCTTCAGCCGTAGGCAAGCGGTCACGCTGTTTGGATCTGGTCACAATCCTAGACTTCTGTAAACCAATCATGGCTTTTTCAAATTCGATTAGTACAGTCTCTAAGGGTTCGCCCCATACAAACTCTGCATGAACGATGACAGCTTTGATATGGCTTAAGTCCTTTAAGATGGTGGCAGGTGCGACACCATCAGTTCCTTTAACTGGATCGCCTTTTCTTCGCATAATTGCATAGTCAGAAAAGTCTTGTCGCGTTAAAGAATAGATATTCTTCTCAGAAATATCTAAACTAGCGATGTGCTGTAGTGCTCCTGTTTTTGTCCTGGCAAAGCTGTCTGCTTCTTCCAAATACTGAAAAATGAATTCCCTGAGCGTTTTGTGCTTTATTTGCACCGCCGGATTCAACATTTTTTCAGGGTGCAATTCGATTTCTGCTTCCGTGCGTTTGATCCAGTCCTCAGCTAATGATTTTTTGCTGAAGGTTTTTGATTGTTTGAATTCAGGGTAGCCTTGACGTTGTACACGGACTTGAGCTCTATACCGGGTTGTGCCGTCTTTTGTTTGTCGCTTAGTGACTGTTCCCATGAATTTGCACCATTAAAATATTGGGGTGCAAGTAGGGTGCAATCAAAGGACACTAAAAGTCAATACGAAGCGACTAAACGAAGTTAAACGAGGTTAAAGATTTTGAGCAAAAACAATGTAATTGAAGAATTGTTTGGAAGATCAATAGATAGGAAGCTTTGGGTGGCCCCCATGGCAGGTGTCACCGATCGTCCATTTAGAACCTTATGCAAGTACTTCGGTGCGGGTCATGCAGTCAGTGAAATGATGACTTCTGACAAGACCTTGCGCATGAGCAAAAAGAGCTTATATCGGGCAAATTTTGATGGTGAGCTGGCACCAATCTCAGCGCAGATTGCTGGTTCTGATCCGCATGACTTAGCTGAGGCAGCACGTTATCAGGTTGCAAATGGAGCACAAATTGTTGATATCAATATGGGGTGTCCAGCAAAGAAAGTCTGTAATAAGCTAGCCGGCTCTGCCTTGTTAAAGGATGAAGATCTGGTTGCACGTATTTTAGATGCAGTCGTCGCTGCAGTTGATGTTCCTGTGACTTTAAAAACCCGTTTGGGCTATCTCAACGGTCATGAAAATATCCTACGAGTTGCAAAACGTGCTGAAGACGCGGGGATTGCAGCGTTAGCATTACATGGTCGTACTCGTGAAGACATGTACCTCAATACGGCACGTTACTCCTTAATCAAGGAAGTTAAAGAGATGCTGAATATTCCCGTGATTGCGAACGGAGATATTGATAGCCCTGAGAAAGCCAAATATGTACTGGACTATACAGGTGCAGATGCCATCATGATTGGCCGTGCTGCACAAGGACGTCCGTGGATTTTTCGTGAAATTGCACATTATTTAGAAACTGGAGAGCATCTTGCTGCGCCAAGTATTGCTGAAGTGAAAGATGTGCTATTAGGACATCTATCTGAGCTTTATGAATTTTATGATGAATACTCAGGTTGCCGTATTTCGCGTAAGCATATTGCCTGGTATACCAAAGGTTTACGTTCCAGCAATGAATTCCGTCAAAATATGTATCAGGTAGAAAACACTGCCGATCAATATAAAGTGGTGGAAAACTATTTTAATGGATTACTAGAACATGGCCATATCATGAGCGATGTACAAGTAGATCAGGTGAATCTGTTAGAAACTAAATAAAAAGATAGACTTCCTACTTATTTCAAAAGGTACTGTAGTAAATACAGTACCTTTTTTATCTTATAGCTAAGATTTTATATGCTTCCGTTACATTAAAGACTGTAGTGAACATAGCCGCATATTAAGTTCACTGAAACTGGACAGGACATGGACATTGTTTACGTGAAATTGCTCTAAGCTGAATTTCTAGCATGGCAAGATGTTTATTCAATCTTGTTCATTCTCATGATCAAGGGAGATCTATAATGACAAATACCAATCGTCCAGTTACAGACTTTGGCAATAAAACCTCGACTGAATTATCAGAGGAACGTAGTGACGCATTAAATCAAGATGCAACAGATGCCAGTGCTCGACCAGATTTGAATTCACCTCAAAAAGATAATCCTCGTGTGCCAGATATGAATGAAGGCGAGGATAATGTACTTGCTACCAGTGCAGGTACTTTAGGCGGGGCAGCAGTTGGAGCGACTGCCGGTCTGGTAGGTGGTCCTCCAGGTGCAGTAGTAGGCGGTATCATTGGCGGGGTTGTAGGCGGCATTGCAGGAAATGATATTGCTTCACCTGATCATTCGAAACAGACGGATAACTACGAGCATTCAGAAAATCATCCAGAGGCAGATAATTATCAGCATCCGGACACGATTAAGCAGGAAGATGATTACTGGAGAACTGAGCATACTAACCGTCCATATTATACCGAATCCCGTACCACTTACAGCGATCTAGACTATGATCGTGACTATCGTGGTGCCTATCGGGTGGGTTATGAAAACCGTCCGCTATATGACCGTCAGACTGACTTCGAACATGCCGAACCTGAATTACGAACCAAATGGGAGCAGATAAAAGGTGAATCTCGTCTGAATTGGGAAGAAGCAAAATTTGCGATCAAAGATGCTTGGCATCGTATGACGCGTTAAAAGAACGATATAAAAAAAACCTCTCTTTGGAGAGGTTTTTTTTATGTTCTAAAATTAAATTTTGCTTTATTTTTGTTTCATTTCCAGCACTAACTGATTAATTAAATCAGAAGCTTCCATCTCACGAATTTGCGCCACATTCGAACCAGCCCAAAACGCGCCATAACCCTGATCACCATGTTTGGACGCTGCTGCATGTAACTGCTTGGCCAGATCATAAGTATATGGATAGGCAGGTACATCCAGACGATCAGGAGTGTCGATGTCTATATGCCAGTGATTAATGATGCCACGCGCTGGACGGCCGGAAATGCTGGCACTAACTTGAGTCAGCGGCTTGGACAGTAGCGCTTTACGATAGGCGTCATTGGCATTGGAAGATTTACACTGAACAAATGCCGTGCCTAATTGTACTGCTTCAGCGCCAAAGTCCATCATCTGACGTGCTTGTTCACCATTCATGATTCCGCCTGCAGCAACCACCGGCAATGAAAAATGCTGTTTTATTAACTTGACCAGATTAGAGGTTTTGACTGAGGCATCAAACTTGGTGCTAAAGATACCTCGGTGACCTCCAGCCTCAATGCCTTGAGCAATGATGATATCAATCCCTGCCTCTTGAATGGCTTTGGCCTCAGCAAAATTGGTGGCAGATACCATCGTCAGAATACCGGCATCTTTTAGAGCCTGAACCTGATGCGGAAGAGGAATGCCAAAATGAAAGCTGACCGCACATGGTCTTGTTTCCAGAACCAGATTCAAGAAATCATCATTGTCTTTAAAACTTGGGTAAATACAGTTCAATTGAGTGGGTGGATTAATTCCGTATTCAGCAAATTTATCTTTAAACTGGTCAATCCAGGCTTGAGCTACGTTTTCATCAAGAGGCTGGCTGTCATGACAGAAAAAGTTAACCTGAAATGGGCAGTCTGTAAGTTCCTGAGTTTTTAAAATCTGCTGGCGCGCAGATTCTACGCTGCTGGCTCCCAAGCCGAGCGAACCCAGACCACCTTGCTTTGAGACTTCCGCTGCCAGTTCAGGTGTCGAAACGCCTGCCATAGGGGCCAAAAAAATAGGATGTTTTATTCCAAGTTTTTCTAATAAAGACATAGATTTGCTCCCTGTTACTCTATCTACTTTGCCTATAGCCGCAGAATTAAGCAAATCATATTGGTTATTTTATTTTGAAATAATACTGTATGGATAACGGTTCAATTACATTTCTTACGACATGAGATGTCGTCACAAAGACAGCAAAGCTATAGTTCAGAACAGGGAAAATTTATAATAGGTTTTTAGTCAACAATTTGCTGAAATCATGTCTGATCGTATCCGAGAAAAACTACAAATTTTAGCTGATGCCGCCAAATATGATGTGTCCTGTTCATCGAGTGGCAGCAACCGCAAAAATAAAGACAAAGGCCTGGGTAATACCGGAAATGGGATCTGTCATAGTTATACTGAAGATGGTCGCTGTGTCTCATTACTGAAAATACTGTTTTCCAATGTCTGCATTTTTGACTGTGCCTATTGTGTCTCCCGTCGTTCCAATGACGTAAAACGTGCTGCATTTACCGTGCAGGAAGTGGTCGATCTGACCATGAATTTTTATCGCCGTAATTATATTGAAGGGCTGTTTCTCAGTTCGGGAATCTTTAAATCAGCAGATTACACCATGGAGCGGATGTTGCAGGTGGTGAAAAAGCTGCGTCTGGAAGAAAATTTTAATGGTTATATTCATCTCAAAACCATTCCGGGAGCATCGCAGGAGATTATTACTGAAGCAGGTTTATATGTCGACCGGATGAGTATCAATCTGGAAATGCCGACCGAAGCAGGCTTACAAAAGTTTGCCCCAGAGAAAACCCATACAGAAGTACAAAAAGATCTGGGAATTGTGCGGGACCGTTTAATCCAGTTGAAAGATGAACGTAAGATCATCAAATCCGTTCCTAAATTTGTTCCTGCAGGGCAGACCACGCAAATGGTGGTTGGTGCGCATAGTGAGACGGACAAAGATATTATTTTGATGGCTGATCGGCACTACAAGGAGTTTAAGCTGAAACGTGTGTATTTTTCTGGCTATATTCCGATTAATCCTGAAGAAAAAGCCTTACCCGCAATTGGCTCAGCACCACCCTTATTAAGAGAAAATCGCCTATATCAGTCTGACTGGCTGATGCGTTTTTATGGATTTTCAGCAGATGAAATTGTAGATGACCAGCATCCAAATCTGGATCTGGATATTGATCCAAAGCTGAGCTGGGCTTTACGTCATCCTGAGGCCTTCCCGGTTGATATTAACCGAGCCGACTACAAAATGATTTTACGCGTGCCGGGCATTGGAGTACGTTCTGCCAAAAAGATTGTACAGGCACGCCTTTTTGGTCAGATTCATATTGACCAACTGAAAAGGATGGGCGTGGCGTATAACCGGGCACAGCATTTTATCCGCTGTGCAGATACACCAAAATTTAAAAAGGAGCAGCAATCCCAGCAGATTCGCCAGCAGATTTTACAAGCTGGTCAATCCAAATATCAGCAACAATTGTCACCTCAACTGGGATTCGGTTTTTAATGGCACACTACTGTTTTGATGGCACCATGACCGGTTTATTAAGCTGTGTTTTTCGGGCTTTTGAATTTAAAGAATTTGATGTCAAAGTGACTGCCAATCCGCAGGCACAAAATGGCTTATTCGATGATTTTATTCATGTGGCCTCGAATGAAAGTCAGGGACAGCGGGTCTGGCAAGGCTTAAAACAGAAAATATCATCCAGCAGTTTAAAAGCCTTTTATTATGCTTTTCTTTCTGAAAAAGAACAGGCATTTCAGAATCTATTTGATTTTGCAGTTTATGTGTTTCAAAACCAGCGGCCGGTTGATAAAGATTATGGTCATCATGCAGTCATCGGAATGTCACAATGGTGCAAACAGGTCGGGCGTGAAAAGCATCGTATGGAAGCTTTTGTCCGCTTCAAAAAAGCCAAAGATGGATTGTTCCTCAGTCTGGTCAAACCGGATTTTAATGTACTGCCGATTATTTCCCGGCATTTTAAGGAACGTTACCAAGATCAGCGTTGGTTAATTTATGATGAGCAGCGCCACTACGGTATCTATTACGATTTAGATGATGTACATCAGATAGAAATGAATGCAGAAATAGTTGATCCACAAATCCGGATTGGACATAGTCAGTCTTTTAGTATTGAACTGGATGATGAAGAAGTACTCTATGATCAGCTTTGGAAAGATTATTTTAAAAGCGTGAATATTCAGGCACGACAAAATATGAAACTGCATATCCAGTATGTACCTAAGCGCTACTGGCGTTATATGAATGAGAAAGTACTTTAAATAAAATCTTCGCCCAAGTTTAAGGCATAATGGCAGCTAATATTTAGATCGAGTGTATAGATATGAAGGTATGGCTGGCATCCTTAGCTATGGTAACTGGATTGGCTGCGTGTTCAGCAGAGCAACAGAAAGTAGCAGTAGATCCGGGTAAATATCAGGTTAAAAGTGCACAGGAATTACAGCAACGTTTTGATGATCTAAACAGTAAGTTGGCACAGGACTTTCAGCAATTTAAAAAATTAGAAAGTATTGCCTTTTCTCATCAGCTGCCTTTGGATGTAAATAATCTGCAAACCTTGAATCAGCATCCTGTCAGCCGGACTGCTCTAAAATCCAGTAAAGTGGCCTATTGTGACATGATGAATGGCTATTTTGCCGAGATGTATCGCTTGGGGCATTATAATCTGAATCTGGTCGACAAGATCCAGTTGCCTAAAGCCGAGAATGAAGACCTGAAATCCAATTTTGCATCTAGCGATCAGTTCTATACTTTTATTCTGGATCGTTATACCACTTATCGCCAGGTTCAACAGACCATGAATTATGGCTGTAACTTAAAAGCTGCGTTATAAGTATGAAGCTATAAAAAAGCCCATCACAAAGATGGGCTTTTTATTTAGCAACCAGTTAATTTTTCTGGTTGAGGTTTCTCACCGGGGAAGAAAATTGGACGAAGTTTTACACCTAGACCATTTCCGAGAAATGCGAAGACCAGCCATAACCAGCCATGTACGCTGCCCGAAGCAATACCACTAAAATAGGCACCGATATTACAGCCATAAGCCAGACGAGCGCCATAGCCGAGCATCAAGCCGCCAATAACCGCAGCAACCAATGAACGTTTTGGAATATTGAAGTTCGGAGCAAATTTACCTGCCAGACTGGCAGCCAATAATGCACCAAGCATGATGCCAAAGTTCATCATGGATGTAATATCGAACCAGAGTGATTCAGATAAGGCTTTGGCATTTGCTGGTTGCTGCCAATACGCCCAAGAGGCTACATCAATTCCAACAAAACTTGCAGATTTCGCGGCCCAGACAGCAAGGGCAGAAGTGACACCCCATGGACGACCAGCCAGCGCCAAAGTAGCAAAGTTAAGCAGGGTTAAAATGATTCCGCCCCAGATTAATGGCCATGGACCACGCAAAAAGCGTTTCCAGCCCTGATGCTGGCTTTGAGCTTCAATTTCCAAGTTGCCATGACGTTTCTTTTCAAAAAATACAGTTGCAGCAGCAATAACAGCAAAAACGACAAAGCTCAAAACAAGTGCAGGAATGACACCAAAACTTTCTACAATGGAGATAGGTGCGAAATGAGGTAGGTTAAACCACCAGTCAATATGCGAAGTCGCAATCAGTGAGCCGGCACAGAAGAAAAACAGGGTGACCAGCATACGAGCACTACCACCACCCACAGTATAAAGTGTACCTGATGCACAACCGCCACCGAGCTGCATGCCAATCCCGAAAATAAATGCACCGATCACCACAGACAGTGAAACCGGACTGACAAAGCCTTGAACTGGATTACCAAACAGTTCACCTGCGCCTAAAGCAGGAAAAAATAGCAAGACAGCAAGACCTAACATGATCATTTGGGCACGTAAGCCACGACCACGACGTTCTTTAATAAAAACGCGCCAGCTGGAGGTAAAACCAAACGATGCATGATACAAGGTCATACCCAGTGCACCACCCACCAGAAATAATAGAGCTTGGTTCAGACCTACGATGTGATAAGCACCGACAGTTCCTAATACAAGTAAAATAAAAGCCACCCAGACCGAGAGATTCGATCGCTGGGAAGACGCAGCAATAACAGACATGGGAGATCAAGCTTTAAAAATAAAGTCGCGTATATTACGCAATTTCTCACTAAAATGGGCTGATCTAAGGCTACTAAGAGTCAATTAAACATCCTGATAACTGATAATAATTATGACTTTAAGTGATATAAGGTCGTGATTATTTCAGAAGATATCATTTTATTTAGAACAATCACCCGTCTAATAGTGAAACGTATAAAAAGTTTAAAAGCCTGCAAAGCAGGCTTTTAAAGATTGAAAGCTTTAAAAATTAATTTTCAGCTTTCTCACGTACTTTGCCTGCACCTTCTTCAATAGCACCGGCAGTTGCAGCAGTCGCGTTTTTAGCGGCTTCAGCAGTGGCATCGGCTGCTCGAGAAGTCGCAGCGGCGGCTTCATCAGCGGCACGGGAAGCATTTGCAGCCGCATTATCCATGGCTTGATCAGTTTCTTGAGAAGCCTCATGAGTGGCATCTTCTATATCATGGCCTGCTTGATCAGCAGCATTTTCTAAATGTTCGCCAGTTGTCGCACCTGTTTCAGGATTTTCTTTCTTATTACAACCCACTAAAGCAACGGTTGCAGCTAAACCCAAAGCAACAAGTAATTTATTCATCGTGTCATATCCTTTGTAGTTGTAAGGTCGAAAACAGTCTAGCGAGTATTTATTTGAATTTATGCTAATAATTAGATCAGAATTTGTTCGCTAAATGTAATTTTTATAAAGACTTATACAATTTCTGCTAAATATCAATCGTCTGATTATTTGAATGTATTTTCTTAAAAACCTTGTGTGGATTGCTTCTCATTGCTTATAAAGAATGAATAGACTCGCTTTCGTATGCAGTTTTAGATGTAACAAAACACAACTATTTCATCATCAATTTTTATCAAGCTAAAAGTAGAAACCATAAAAAAAAGCCCGCATAAAGCGAGCTTTTTTAAAATATGAAAAATTATAGACCAGCAGATGCCTTAAGTGCTTCGACTTTGTCAGTTTTTTCCCAAGTAAATGCAGTATCTGAACCTTCACGACCAAAGTGACCATAAGCAGCAGTCTGTTTATACATCGGTTGGATCAGGTTCAACATACGGGTAATACCGTATGGACGCAGGTCAAAGTGCTCACGTACCAATTGCACGATCAATTCATCAGACACTTTGCCTGTATTGAAGGTATTGATTGAAATTGAAGTAGGCTCGGCTACACCAATCGCATAAGACACCTGAATTTCACATTTGTCTGCAAGACCCGCAGCGACAATGTTTTTCGCAACATAACGGCCTGCATAAGCAGCAGAACGGTCAACTTTCGATGGATCTTTACCAGAGAATGCACCGCCACCGTGACGTGCCATACCACCGTAAGTGTCTACAATGATTTTACGGCCAGTCAGACCACAGTCACCTACAGGACCACCGATCACAAACATCCCGGTCGGGTTGATGTGGAATTTGGTATCTGCATGGAACATGTCGGCAGGAATGATTTTTTTCACGATTTCTTCAATCACAGCTTCTTTTAAATGAGCCTGTGAAATTTCAGGATCGTGTTGAGTCGAAAGCACAACAGCATCTAGACGAACAGGTACGCCATTTTCATAAGCGAAAGTCACCTGGCTTTTTGCGTCTGGACGTAACCAAGGCAATGTACCGTTACGGCGTAATTCAGCCTGTTTTTCCATTAAGCGGTGCGCATAAGAAATTGGCGCAGGCATAAGTACATCAGTTTCACGGCTGGCATAACCAAACATCAAGCCTTGGTCGCCGGCACCTTGATCTTCCGGTTTCTGACGGTCTACACCCTGAGCAATTTCAGGAGACTGTTTACCGATCATGTTGATGATCGCACAAGTCGAACCATCAAAGCCAAGGTCAGAATGATGATAACCAATACTGTTAACGGTATGGCGGACAACCGCTTCAAAATCGATGTTCGCAGTTGTTGTGATTTCACCGGCAAGTACAACCGCACCTGTTTTTACAAGCGTTTCACAAGCAACCCGTGCATATGGGTCTTCTTTTAAGATTGCATCCAAGATAGCATCACTGATTTGGTCAGCCATTTTATCTGGATGGCCTTCGCTTACAGATTCCGAAGTAAATACAGCGTACTCGCGCATAGTCCTATCACAGTTAAATTTAAAGACCCGATATGTTACATCGACTTGTGCTCTAGGACTAGCGCAACTCGACAAAATTGCACGAAATTGTTTCAAATTATTGTGCTTTTATTTGATTATTGGAATTAAAAAAACTGATATGCCTAATTAAACAGCAGGGTGGATTCATTTAATAAACTTAATAAATAATCTGTGAATTGATAAGAGACGCTTATTAAGCAGTGATATTTCTAAACAAATTTGCATAACTAAGTACTAAGAAAAATATAAAAATTAAATGCCTCAAATATCAAGGAAAGTGATCATTCTATTAATAAATTAAGGTGGGTGTATTGACCACACGACAGACAGCCTTGCTGCAAATAGTACGACTCTGCATAGTAGCTTCAAGTCTTCAGAAACCGCCTGTCAGGAAGTGGCGAAATCTTTTGGTATGGATTTGTTTAAAAGACTGTACGGAGATGGAAAAGCATGTATCAAAAGGCGTTTACCTTGATTGAAGTCATGATTGTACTCACGATTATTGCCATTCTGGCGACAGTAGCAGGCATGAGTTATCACAGTTATGTAGTGCGAAGCCAACTAACAGAGGTTTTTGAGCAGGCAGGTAGCTATCGAACTCAATTTATTGCCTCTGATGGACATTGTGATGCAGGCCGTCAAATTGGCAGCGGAACCCAATATATTGAAAAAGTCGTGATCAATGCCGCTTGTCGGATTGAATTTAAGCTACGGCAGGATAGGGTAGATACGGCAATCCGTGGGAAATCCATCGCTTTTGATGTTTATAGCGGCAGTTGTTCGTCGAGCGATATCAGTCAGCGTTATTTACCTAAAGATTGCCGAGGACAATAATTTTCGTGGTATCGATTAGCCTGATTTAACTTTAACCTTTATCTTTTATGTCTGGGGACCTTGGGCAAACAATAGATATTCACATATGCATTTTTATAGCCTGGAAAGATTATTTATTTAAATCCGGATCTTCTGTTTTGATCCCTATATGCATGTATCCTGAAAAGGAATTCAACATATTGTGAAAGTTTAATTTATAAAAAATAGTTAAGAATAATCCCAGATTTATCATTTTATTAGAATCTAACTTAGACTCTAGTCAATCAATGCATCTTAAAAGTGCAGAATATTTATCCGATAGGTAAATACAACATCAATAAATTGATAAATATTGTAGGCTAGTCTTTACCCCTCGCTGTTTTTTTAAGACAATAGACGGCAGTTTTGAAAGTCTTTTCATCATTTCCTATTTCTTCTGAATTTATTTGGACGCTGATTTATGACAACCCCGCTTAATGAACGTCGTATTGCAAACGCAATTCGTGTATTGGCAATGGATGCTGTGCAAAAAGCAAACTCAGGACATCCAGGTGCTCCAATGGGGATGGCAGATATCGCTGATGTGGTTTGGCGTGAATTCTTAAACCATAACCCAACAAATCCGAATTGGGCTAACCGTGACCGTTTCGTATTGTCGAATGGCCATGGCTCTATGCTTCAATACGCACTTCTTCATTTAACGGGCTATGATCTTTCAATTGAAGATCTTAAAGCATTCCGTCAACTTCATTCTAAAACTCCAGGTCACCCAGAATTGGGCTATGCACCGGGTATTGAAACAACCACTGGCCCATTAGGCCAAGGTATCGCAAATGCTGTTGGTTTTGCACTGGCTGAGAAAACTTTAGCTGCGCAATTCAATAAAGACGATATCAAAGTTGTTGATCACTACACTTACTGCTTTCTGGGCGATGGCTGCTTGATGGAAGGTGTTTCTCACGAAGCATGTTCTTTGGCAGGTACTTTAGGTCTAGGCAAGCTGATTGCTTACTATGACGACAACGGCATTTCAATTGACGGTGAAGTTGAAGGCTGGTTCTCTGACGATACAGAACAACGCTTCAAGTCTTATGGCTGGCAAGTGATCAAAGTTGATGGCCATGATGCAGATGCAATCCGTCAAGCGACTGTAGAAGCGAAAGCTGAAGCGAACAAACCAACCATCATCATGTGTAAAACAGTGATCGGTTTAGGTTCACCGAACAAACAGGGTAAAGAAGACTGTCACGGTGCACCTTTGGGTAATGACGAAATCGTATTGACTCGTGAAGCGCTTGGCTGGTCAGACGAAGCATTTGTCATTCCTGAGGATGTATACGCAGCTTGGGATGCCAAAGAAAAAGGTTCACAAGCTGAAGCAGCATGGAACGAAACTTTTGCCGCTTATGCAGCAAAATATCCAACTGAAGCAGCTGAATTAAAACGTCGTCTTTCTGGTGATCTTCCAGCTGACTTTGTTGCAAAAGCGGATGCTTATATCGCTGAAGTAAATGCAAAAGAAGAAACCATTGCTACACGTAAAGCGAGCCAAAATACGTTGCAAGCACTTGTACCTTCATTACCAGAAGTACTAGGTGGTTCTGCTGACCTTGCAGGTTCTAACCTGACACTTTGGAAAGGTGCACAAGGCGTACAGGACAATCCAGCAGGTAACTATGTTCATTACGGCGTACGTGAATTTGGTATGACTGCGATTGCCAATGGTGTAGCACTGCATGGCGGTTTCATTCCTTATGTAGCAACATTCCTGATGTTCATGGAATATGCACGTAATGCAGTACGTATGTCTGCGCTGATGAAACAACGTGTGATTCATGTCTACACTCACGATTCAATCGGTCTGGGTGAAGATGGTCCTACACACCAGCCAATCGAACAAATCGCATCTTTACGTGGTACTCCAAACCTGAATACATGGCGTCCATGTGACACCGTTGAAGCAGCGATTTCCTGGAAATCTGCTTTGATGCGTTCAGAAGGTCCAACAGCGTTGATCTTCTCTCGTCAAAACCTGCCATTCCAGACTCGTACTCAAGCACAAATTGAGAATGTAGCGAAAGGTGGTTATGTTCTGGCTGAAGAAAAAGGCGAATTGAAAGCGATTATCATTGCGACTGGTTCTGAAGTTTCTCTTGCAATGGAAGCTTATGCACAGCTTGAAGGTGTACGTGTCGTATCTATGCCATGTGCTGAAGAATTCATGAAGCAAGATGCTGCTTACCGTGAATCAGTTCTTCCTGCAGCGATTCGTGCACGTGTAGCGGTTGAAGCTGCACATGTAGATTACTGGTGGAAATTTGTAGGTCTGGATGGTCGTGTGATCGGTATGACCACTTACGGTGAATCTGCACCTGCTAAAGACCTGTTCAAACACTTCGGTATTACAACTGAAGCTGTTGTAGCAGCTGTAAAAGAGATTACTGCTTAATCAACTGATTAAGTCGTTTTTTAAGGGCGCCCCAGTTTTGGGGCGTCTTTTGTTTTTTTGCTTTCTAGCCTTGTTTTCATGTGGCAACCGCTAAAAAGTGTTCTCCCATAATTGAAATGAAAGAGTGAGATAAACATGAGCTTGTATGAACAAATTAGTGACGAAATTACTTTAATGGATGCAGGCGAGCAGAAATGGATCGGGCAGGATCTCCCCCTTGAAGCAATGGTTGCGGTTGAGCTATTACTTCAGGAAATGGCTGAAGAAAAAATCATTAAAGTACGTCGCAAGAACCATGAAAAGCATTCTGGTTTGAAACAGGTGGATCGTATTCTGGTTGAAAAACTTTAAATATAAAGCGTAAAAAGTCCCTAATTGGGGCTTTTTTTATGTCGGATGATTTCCATCTGACAGGTTGCTTATGAGCGCCAGATGAGATAAAGCTAAGTTGAAGTTGCTATAAAAACTCCGCGACCACTATCGAAACGACTTAAATTAAAGAAATAAGCCAAAGAAGCAGTTAAACATGAATATACAGCCCCAGATCCAGATCAAATCTCTAGAGCAAATATCACAGTCAGAATGGCTATCTTTATGGCAAGACTATCAACGCTTTTATCAAACGCAAATTTCGGATGAGGTAAGTAAAAATACCTGGGATAAATTAACCAATTATGAATTAGATTCAATGTACGGTTTTGCGGCCTTGATTGATGAAAAGGTCGTTGGGATTGTGCATGTCATCGAGCATAACAGTAGCTGGACAGTAAGACCATATGCTTATTTGCAGGATCTATTTACCTATCCGGACTATCGCGGACGGGGCGTGGCGCGAAAGTTGATTCAGCATGTCTATCAGGTAGCGCAGCAGCGTAATTGCGACCGGGTTTACTGGCTGACTCAGGAATCAAATCATTAGGCGCAAGCATTGTATAACAAAGTCGCCAAGAAAACTGGATTTATTCAGTACCGTATGGATTAAAGCTCAAAAATTAAAAAAATAACTTACAATTTTATCGTTTCATTGCTGCAACAAAACGTTTTATCTTTAAGGCTGTAAACGGTTCCAGATTCTATACACTTAATAAAATCCAAAACGTGAGATAAAAACATGAATTTAAAAACATTAGCATTAGGCTTGGCAGTCGCATCTGTAGCAACATTTTCTATGGCAAAACCAGTGGCTTATACGATTGACCCGACTCATTCAGCAACGGTTTTCTCTTGGAGCCACTTTGGTTTCTCTACACCATCTGCAAACTTCAGTGATATACAGGGTACGATTAATGTTGATAATGAAAAACCTGCGAATTCTTCGGTCAATGTGAATATCCCGGTTGCAAGCATTAATACGAATGTGAAAGCGCTGGATGACCATATTAAGACAGCAGAATTTTTTGATGCTGCCAAATATCCGAATATCACTTTTAAAAGTACTAAAGTTCAGGCTTTAGGCAAAAACAAATACAAAATCACCGGTAACTTAACCGTGAAAGATGTCACTAAACCTGTGGTACTGGATGCAGTTTTAAATAAACAAGGCGTACATCCAATGACCAAATTACAAACGATTGGTTTTAATGCAACCACTTCATTTAACCGTTCAGCCTTTGGGGTAGGCGGCTATGTTCCAAATGTGGGCGATAAAATTACAGTGAACATTACTACCGAGGCTTCTGTACCTGCTCCGAAAAAGTAAGAATGACAAATTAAAAAAGCACCCAATAGGGTGCTTTTTTATTACGGTTATTTAAGTTGCAGGTTTTCTAAATAAAGCATCAATACCGAACTGGCTGCCTGTTCAAGCGCGGGTGCATAGCTTTGATGATCCGCCCGCAAGGTGGGGATATTGATTTGGGCTTTGCGTAACTCACAGGTATGTCCAATCAGCCATTTCTCTAAACTTTCACTGGCTACTTCAGCATGGAATTGTAGTGCTAGAATATTCTGTCCTACCCGAAAGGCCTGATTTGGATAAAGATCAGAGCTGGCCAGCAATTCAGCCTGTGCAGGAAGGTCAAAGGTATCACCATGCCAATGCAGGACGTCGATATCTTCGAGAGCTTTTAGTGGATTATTTTCAATAGAGGCAAGACAGAGTTTAGACCAGCCAATTTCTTTGCTATGTCCTGCATAGACTTTAGCACCGAGTGCATGAGCAATGAGTTGAGCACCCAGACAAATACCTAAAGTGGGTAAATTCTTCTCTAAACGCACTTTAAGTACGTCTATTTCTTGTTGTAAGAAAGGGTAGTCCACCGTTTCATAGACACCAATTGGACCCCCTAAAATAATTGTCAGACCTTTATATTCATACGCCTTTCGTAGGTCATCAATTCCAGCTTCAAAATAGCGAACACGTAATCCTAGCTGATAAAACACATTTTCCCAGGCACCTAGGTCTTCAAAAGCCAGATGTTGAATGGCATATACGGTATCAGGGAAGTGGTCAAGGTTCAGCATAGCAGTCAGGTCTAAATGGAAAATATTTATTTAACGTTATTCTGCAAAAAATTAGAAGTCTTTTTAATCCGGTGATTTAGCCTTAGGTAGATGATTCATTCGAATCGGCAATTCTCTGTAAGCCTAAGACTCCGCTTTGTATCAATATGCAGCGATATTTTCCTTTTCTATAAAAAAGGCGTTAGAGTAGAAAGCAGTGGATAATCATAAGAGGCAGGATAAAAAATGCACAATATCTGCTTATATGTCGATAAAAAACGTATCAGTCCTTATGCCATGTCGGTTTATGTGGCTTTAAAAGAGAAAGGACTCAACTTTCAGGAAAAAATGATCGATCTGAATCTGCTGGAACAGCAATCTTTGGCTTATCGTAAAATTTGTCCGAGTGGCAAAGTCCCTTGTTTGATCATTGATGATTTTCATTTATTTGAATCTTGGGCGATTACCGAATATCTGGAAGACGCTTTTCCGGCACCGGATTATCCTGCTTTATATCCTGCAGAGATGAAAGCTAGAGCAAAATGCCGCGCCGTTCAGGCCTTAATTAAAACTGATTTTTCCTCTATCCGGCAGGATATGCCTTCAACTTCGATCTTTGTTCCACCTAAAAGGCCTTTAATCGCATCGGCTGAAACCATGCAGGATATTCAGCGCTTACTGGCAATCACAGAAACTTTACTTGAAGAGCTATGGCTCACCGAACAATGGTCAATTGCAGACTTTGATCTAGCCTTTATGCTGCATCGTCTGCTTAGTCACGATGTTGAGCTTCCCGAAAAGATTCAGGCTTATATCCAGCGTAATTTTCAGCGATCTTCAGTGCAGTCCTGGATTTTGGAAAATGAAAAACCGCGTACTCATGCTGAGTTTTGATTCTATATCGGGTAGAGAGGTAAATTTAATAATTCAAGCGCTGAATTTGCTTAATGAATAAACATGGATATTTTAAAAGAGAGCCAAGCTATACAAAAAATTGCTTAAATATCAGCAGCGCAGGCGTATTATAGAAAGTATAGGTAATAAGAAGTAGCTAAAACTTAGAATCAGATTCAAATGAAAAGGAGTATAAGGTGGGTGGATCACATCATCATGATCATAGTCATGTAGAAGTTAGTGCGAAGAATGCTAAAAAACTGTCCATCGCCTTAGCTCTGACGACAGCCTTTTTAATTGTAGAAGTTATTGCCGGTTTTATGACTCAGAGTTTGGCCTTGCTTTCTGATGCGGCACATATGTTTACAGATGCCGCTGCATTGGCGATTGCACTGGCTGCGATTAAGATCGGGCAAAAACCAGCAGATGATAAACGTACCTTTGGCTACCAGCGTTTTGAAATTCTGGCGGCTTTGTTTAATGCGATTATGCTATTTCTGGTAGCGATGTATATCCTGTTTGAAGCTTACCAGCGCCTGAGCCATGCTCCTGAAATTGAAAGTCTGGGCATGTTGATTGTCGCCATACTTGGACTGGTTATTAATCTGATTTCCATGAAAATTCTGGTTTCTAGCAGTCAGGAAAGCTTGAATATTAAAGGAGCTTATCTGGAAGTACTGAGTGATGCACTAGGTTCGGTGGGTGTCATTATTGGCGCAATCATCATCTATTTCAGTGGCTGGATGTGGATCGACACCGTGATTGCGGTCATGATCGGATTCTGGGTCATTCCACGGACATGGATTTTGTTGAAACAGAGTATCAATATTCTGCTAGAAGGGGTTCCTGATGAAATCGATATTGAAAAACTGCGCCATGACCTACTGGCGCTAGACGGTGTTGAAGATATTCATCAGCTAAAAGTCTGGGCGATTACTTCCAAGAAGGTGATGTTGACGGTGCATTTAGTTGCGCCAGACGTTGACTATAAAAAGTTGCATCAGGAGGCGTTGGAGATGTTGCATCATGAACATCACATCACCGAGATGACATTGCAAATTGAAGCAGAAGATTGTCCCCCAGAACAGCATCGGCAATCGGACCATTTACATGAACAGCATGAGCATAAGGAAAGCCATCAACATTAAGTGTGAGAAATTTTGCCATCACACTTGATGTATTTTTAAACTTCGATCTTTTATTTTAGCCTTTTAATAATGACACAATTACATCTTTATAACTCGGTGGTGCTTTCACATAATCGCGCTCTCGCAACATCTGATGCATTTTGGGCAGATTTTGATGTGGAACAGAGGCCATTAAATGATGTTCAATATGATAATTTACATGAATCGGTGCAACGAAAGCACGCGCTAGCCAGCCTGCACGGGTGGTACGGGTATTAGTCAATGCAGAATGGCTAGTTTCTAGACCAGCATGCTCAGCCATTGCCCGGATACGGATAAACAGTGGGAAAGGGGTGATATAAGCTAGGGGCCATAATAAATAAAGTTTCGGATGACCGCTGGCCCAAAGTGCAAAAAATAGGGCAGCATTGGAAATCAGCATGCCCGAGCTATTTTTTAACAGATTCTTGGCCAGTTCCAAGTTACTGCGATTACCACGAGGAATTGGTTTCGGATCATTAGAAACACTCCATTCCAGAAGTTCTAAATCCATTAAGACACGACCAGTCAGAAATTTCAGGCCGGATTGACCATTTAGATCTCTAAAGAATTTTCTGAATAATGATTGTTTAGTAATTGGAAAGTTTTTGACCAGACCTAAATCTGGATCATCAGGTTGAGAGGTGCGGGCATGATGTTTCAAATGATAAGGACGATATTTACCGACCTCATTCCAGATCGGACGGGCACACAACCAGTCAGTAAAGTATGTGTTTAGCCACTTGGTTTTAAACAGACTGTGGTGTGAGGCATCGTGCATTAAAATGGCCATAGCCAGCTGACGACCTGCCAGAATGGCTAATGCCAAGGCACACATCAATATTTTTCCCCAGACTGGTAAATATTTCCAGCTATAAGCGACTGTGCCAAAGGTCAAAACAATCACAGCCCAAGTTGAACCCACTGCCAGAGCACCCTGTAAATCGGATGGGGTAGTCAGCTCTCTAATTTCTTCACGGCTAAATAGCTCTGTGACGCTCACTTTACTGTTCATTATTCTGCCTTGATCTAATTCTTGTATTTCTTATCACTATATTTGAATTAAAATATTACAGTCAATTTATTTTTGTGAGCATGTAGGAAATAAATTATACACCTTGTTGTTGAAAATATTGCTGCCATAACTGCTGGCCTTGCTCCTCCATACGCCGTACAGCCAGTTCAAACTTTTGTCGGGCTGGAGCATCTAGCCATTCTTCAGGCAATAGCGGATCTGCACGCAGACTAAATACAGCAGATTTTGCCAGATAAAAGGCGGTTTTAGCTGATTCAGCCAAGGATAACTGTTGATGGTTTTCAAACCATTGTTCAATTTCCTGGCTGATATTCAAATAAGTTTGATGCAGGCCATGAATATCCCAAAGTGCAGATACATGGGTGTGCTGATCGATCTCGCTGACCTGAAAAAATCGTGCGCCTTGATCCAGACCAAACTTGACGGCTGCTGATTTAAGCTCGTTCAAACCAAGTTGCAAATTGTCCGGGCGGATAAACACGTTCTGTTCCAATTCCTGAAATCCATAATAACGCAGGGCTTTTTCCCGTTTAGATAAGGCCGTACGATCTACTCGCCCCAAAGCACCGGTATAAACCAGAATGTACTTACCATCCCAAGCCGTAGCGGTCTGCATATTGGGATGTTTGTTCAGGCTAATAAAAGAAGTATCAAATTTTTTTTCAATTAACTGATAAATGCCGCGTTCTACTGATTGAATGATCTGATCCTGATTAAGTCGTGCGACTGCAACCCGCAAGCTGTTGTCAGAGATTCCTAATAAATCTGCTGCACATAACATCTGTTTGATGCTAACAGTAGAGTTATGTGAGGCATAGAGCAGGTCTAGCACCAGATGTCGGGCATTCAGTTTATAAGTCATGAAACTAGATCGTGATTAGAAAATGAGAAATTGGAAACTTTTTGTACAATAGCATTTTGAATATGAAGAGCCAAAGAGAAATACGACTAAAGTGTTTGTATATTCAGGCAATTAATTTTAATTAAAGACAACGTATATGGATAAAAATCACTAGATAAGGTGTTGGTTTTCTACTGAGGCACTGTATTTTACAGTTATTAAGCTGGTCTAAGCAGCAAGTCAACGAAAAAGACATGAATCTGTTTTTATTCTTGATTATTTTTAATCCCAGCTCCCTAGGGAACTGGGATTACCTAAAAAATTAAAGTGAAGTGTTAGTTATAACTGCTTCAAAATTGGGTATATGAACAAGAAAAAGATTTCTTATTCATACGGATTACCTTACATATTCGGGTAATTCGGACCACCGCCACCTTCCGGTGTCACCTAGGTAAACCTTACCGGATTTATCGGAGATTTTTTTATTTAAGTTAGACCACCTGACCTAACGGGTTAATCTTATCATAGTACATTGCTTCAAACTCAAAAGGCGATACATAACCCAGTACACTGTGTACATGCTTTTTATTGAACCAATCTACCCAATTTAATGTCGCAAGTTGTACATCTGCTAAACTTTGCCAATCTGCTTTTAAATATTCAATCACCTCTGTTTTGTATAAGCCATTCACCGTTTCAGCCAGAGCATTATCGTATGAATCACCAGTTGTACTGACTGATGCTCGTAAATTTGCAGCTTCTAAACGATTGGTATAGCGATTAGAAAGATATTGAACACCTCTATCGGAATGATGAATCACATTCTTTGGCATGCCTCGATCGTGCAATGCTTGCTCTAATGCATCGAGCACCATATCTGT
>NZ_DDLD01000087.1:0-5467 GCF_002339435.1 Acinetobacter sp. UBA2581
AAATTTCCTGATCCACCTCTGTATGAAGATAATGAACTGGATGAATCTCTGGTTAAGGATCTAGTACAGAATTCTTATGAATTAGTAATATCGAAATTAAAGAAAGCAGAAAAAGTACGAATTGAATTATTACGAACATTAGAAAAATAAGTGCAGATACCACCGATGACTAAGATCAAACCAATAACATTAAAGACAAAGCGTTTAATTCTTTGCTCCTACCACTGTGGTGATGAAATCAATTTATTTCAAAACTATTTTAGCGATCTAGCAGCATCAAAATATTTGCAAAGACATCCACATCGGAATCAAACTCAAACTCGACAAACTTTAGAAAACTGGGCGGAACAAAAGTGGGAAGACTCAGACCCTGAGTTTATGTGAATTATTGCAGATCATTTAACTCAGCAACCTACGGGTATTTTGATCTTTATACAAAGGCATGACATTGGAGAAATTCTCTTCGGACTTGGAACTCCTTATCAGGGACAAGGTTTTATGTGTGAAGCGATGACTTCGGTAATCCAATTTCTAAAACAAAGCCAAAAACTGACGAAAATTGAAACCTTTTGCGCTACTGAACATTTAGCGTCAAGACAAGTATTAGAAAAAACAGGTTTTCATAAACAGCAACTGCTTCATGCTTGGACCATCTTTCCTTTATTGGGAAATGACCTTAAAGACTGTATTCAGTATATTCTGCCACTAAGATCAAAATAAACCTTAACTCATCTAGAAGCTTTAGATATTGCGACAATATGAAAAAAAGCCCTATCATTTCTGGTCGGGCTTCTTCTGATTGGAGATTTTAGGCCTAAGCATTCCTTTTATTCAGAAACTTAAACACGCCAAACAACACCGCAATCCACACCGGCAACATCAACACTGACAACATAAAGCCTTGCGTCCACATGATGTATAAAATCATCAGCATAAAAGCTAAAACAAAATAGTTACTAAACGGCGCAAAGATCGCTGGGAATCTGGTTTGAATCCCCTTTCGTTTGATGGTTTGTCTAAATTTCAAATGAATCAAACTGATCATCATCCAGTTCAATACCGCAGCTGCT
The DNA here is from genome assembly GCF_002339435.1 of Acinetobacter sp. UBA2581. Lineage (NCBI taxonomy): Bacteria > Pseudomonadati > Pseudomonadota > Gammaproteobacteria > Moraxellales > Moraxellaceae > Acinetobacter > Acinetobacter sp. UBA2581. Next base: position 1,071 of record NZ_DDLD01000087.1, read on the forward strand.
ACTACAATATAAATCAGGTAACTCAACGCTTTTTCAGGCACAAAGTAATTCAGGATCACACAGCCAAAGATCAAAAATGCTGAGAACAATACCGCAGCCACAGGCACACCATGTTTATTTACGCTCTTAAATAATTGTGGTGCATTCCCTTGTTGAGCCAGCCCCATCAACATACGGCTATTGGCATACATGCCACTATTACAGACTGAAAGTGAGGCAGTTAAAATAATAAAATTCAGTAAATGTGCAGCCCATTCAATCCCCATCTGGCTGAAAATCATTACAAATGGACTATGATCTAAATCGCCTAAATTCAGCTGATTCCATGGTACAAGTGAAAGTAATACGGCAAGCGAACAGATATAAAATAAAAATACCCGAATCACAGTTTGATTCACGGCACGTGGAATGTTCTTGTCAGGATTTTCGGTTTCTGCCGCTGCCATACTAATCAGCTCAATGCCGCCAAAAGCAAACATCATAAAGGCGAGCATATAAAACAGCCCATCAAAGCCATTCGGAAAAAATCCACCATGAATCCATAAATTGCTGATCGAAGCGGTTGAAGTTGCATCAGCAGTGAGGAGTAAATATATGCCAAAGATAATCATTACAATGATAGCAAAGACTTTAATCATCGATAGCCAGAATTCAGACTCACCATAAATTTTGACATTGGCCAGATTGGCAAGGGTTACCGCCAAAAAGAAAATGAGTACAGATACCCAGGCTGGAATATGTGGCCACCAGTAATTGATATATTTGCCAATGGCGGTCAGCTCTGTCATTGCGACCAGAATATATAAAATCCAGTAATTCCAGCCGGTTAAAAAGCCTGGAAATTTACCCCAGTATTTAAATGCAAAATAACTGAATGAACCAGTCACAGGCTCATGCACAATCATCTCGCCTAACTGGCGCATAATCAGGAATGCAATCAAACCACCAATCAAATAGCCCAGAATAATGGAAGGTCCTGCGGACTGAATAATCTGTGCGGACCCCAAGAATAATCCGGTTCCAATGGCCCCGCCCATAGCGATCAGCTGGATATGACGATTCTTCAAACGACGCTGTAGTTGCGGTGTTTCACTCTCCAAGACACGCTCTCATGATGAATAAAAAACCGAATTGTAGCGGGTATCCAACTAATCAACTAATACATAAATTTAAGTTATTAATTATTAAACTTTTATTTTTTTATATCTACTAAGATAAAAAGAAATATAAATAATTGATTTCATAATAGATGCTAGTAAAAAGGTATTTATATTTTAAAACTCCATACCTTCATAAATAGAAACGGCTCTTTTTTGATGAATTATTGCGTTGCATTAAACGCCTCATGGTAGACCACTTCTCCATGTGGAATAGATCCATTAAATGCAATGACTTGAAAATATTCTGGTGGAACATCCTTGAGGTAAAGTTCTGAAAAGGCCTTAAACCCGAAACGACCATAATATTGAGAATCACCGAGCACTACACATCCTTCAGCACCCAAATTTTGCAAGCGATCTAAAGCTGCTTGCAGAAGTAAAGTGCCGATTCCCTGTTCTTGCTTTGCAGGTAATACCGAAATTGGGCCAAGACCGTACCAGCCAGTTTCACCTGAAGAGATACTAACAGGTGAAATAGCCACATGGCCTACCAGCTGGTTATGTTCAAGTGCAACTAGAGAAATCGTTAACTGCCCATGCTTACGTAAAGCATTGACAATAAATTGTTCAGTATGACTTGAATGGTCAGCATTTTGAAAAGCCGCTCGGGTCAATTCAGCAATGGCTGGAATATCTTCTAGCCGTTCATCCCGAATGATAATTTTCATTATTTTGACTCTCTTATATTGATCATTTGCAGAAACAAAAAAAAGCGAACAAACCAATAAGTCTATCCGCTTTTCTCTAATTAATTCGAATATTAGTCCTCAGGATATTCAAAACGATACCCTACACCATAAACAGCCTGAATCCACTCATGACGGTTTCCGGTTTCTGCCGCATCTGAAATTTTACGACGCAGGTTTTTGATATGACTATCAATCACACGGTCTGCCACGTCAAAACTGTCCGGATTGATATGATCTAGTAATTGTGCTCGTGAATACACTTGGCCGACATGCTCCAGGAACAGCTCTAGCAAACGGAATTCAGTCGGGGTCAAGTTCAAGGCTTTTTGCTGATACCAGATACGCTGTTGTGATTTATCCATACGGAATAAATCATTGCTTTCCGGCTCAGCTTTACGGTCTAAACGGCGTAATACGGCCTGTACACGGGCAACCAGTTCTTTTGGACTAAATGGCTTACAGATATAGTCATCCGCGCCCATATTCAGGCCCAGTACACGGTCAATTTCTTCGGTACGCGCAGTCACCATAATGATCGGCAAGTCTGACTGTTCACGCACTTTACGGCAAATGGTCAGACCATCCATACGCGGCACCATCAAGTCCAAGATCATCAGGCTCGGTTTACGCTGGGTAAAACTATTATATGCTTCTTGCCCATCATGAAACACGCTGACTTCAAAACCAGCAGCCTCTAGATAATCTCGCACCAACAGGGCAAGTTCGACTTCGTCTTCAACCAGCATGATATGTTTCATGAATATATTTTCCTTTATGGTTTCAATTTCTTAGGAAAACTTAGTTTGCATCGTAAACCACCTAATGGTGAATGTGCAAAGCTTAAGCTACCACCCATAGCCTGAGTAATTTTACAAGATAAGGCCAGACCTAAGCCTGTCCCACCGGTGGCACGAGTACGCGAATCATCGACACGATAGAAACGTTCACCAATGCGAGTCAGCTGCTCATCAGTCAGACCGAATGGACTGTCATCGACATATAAGGTCCATTCTTTCTCATTCTGTTCAGTATGAATATGTACCTGGCCACCGGCTTCTGTATAACGAATACTGTTGCTGAGCAGGTTGGCTACGATCTGCTTGAAACGGTCCAGATCCAGATCAACTTCAGCACCGTCACCTTCAACAGTCACTTTCAGGTCAGCCTGTTCAAATTTAGGCTGAAAGTTCATTAATTCCTGCTGCACCACATCCCACGGATTAACGGTTGCATAATAGAACTGTAATTGCTGGGCATCCGCTTGTGCTAGAGCTGCCAGATCCTGTGTCAGTTTTTTCAGGCTGGTTACCTGTGCCAACATCGATGCAAAATGCTCTGGTGTCGGTTTACGGATTCCATCCTGCATCGCTTCAATCTGTGCCTGCAAGACTGCCAGAGGAGTTTTCAGCTCATGTGAAGTATCGGCCACCCACTGACGGCGTGAAGTTTCATGCTGATCCAGAATCACTGCCAGTTGATTCAGTTCATTAGACAGATCACCCAGCTCATCATTACGTTTTACTTTTACCTGATGCTGATAATTACCGCGAGTCAATTCACGTGTTCCGTTCAACAAACGCTGAATCGGTTTTTTAAAATAAGTTGCCAGCAATAATGCAGCAATCAGACTGGCTAGAATACTTAAACCATAAACTAAAAATAGGTAACGTTTCTGATTACTAAAGAAATTAATACTTAAAGCATCATCTTGGTCTAAAACCGGTTTCAAACCCAAATAACCGACCACCTGATTTTCAACCATAATCGGACGATAGGAAATCTGCTCATCTGATGCTTCGCCTACTACAAAACGACGTTTGGCGTCATAGAGTGACAGGCGTGAACTCAGACCCAGACGGTCTGGCATCTGGATGAACTGCTTCTTGCCAGTAGGCTGCTGAACTGGCGGTTGACCGCCATTATTGTCTTTACGGTCAGTTCTAAACAGGTTCTGATTGGAGCTAAGTGGAAATCTTAAACCTTCAAAAGGCTGGAATTGTGATGGCAAGTTAGACGCTAGAATACGCAATTCTTCTTCATTGACTGAGCGCGGTGTTAGATTTGGTTCAACCATACTTGAAGGGGCTACAGTGGCTAAGGTCTGCTCCTGAAAATAACGCTGCTGTAAGGCAATATCATACTGACGGCGCAACCACCAGCGCGATAAACGGTCATAATCATCCGGTGCAGCTTCACCTTCAATTTGCAAAATCTGCGCCTGAATGGCGTTACCCCAGTCTTCATATACCGTATAGACATCAGCCAGATTCTCGATCACATGATCCAGCTTCTGCATTTCTACATCTGCGACATAGCGAGTAAAGTTGCGCTGCATATTCAGATGCAATACGCCCAGACTCACCGTGGTAATTACCAGGGTGGTCAATAAAACAGTCAAAAACAGACGCAATGCAATCGGAATACGGCGAATCTTCAAAGTAAAAAATCTCAGTTTTTCTTCTCTATATTCATTATTGTAGCGAACACAGACTTAAAAAACTCTTCATTGTTTCTTCATCTTTATTATTTAGGACTTACGCATTGACGG